>JBOHPM010000160.1:0-7067 GCA_050731715.1 Candidatus Rokuibacteriota bacterium | reverse complement strand
GGACCCGGGCCGAGCGGCGCACGTCCAGCGCCGTCTATCACGTGGTCGAGGGCGAGGGGGAGAGCCGCGTCGACAACGCCGCGTTCGCGTGGGCCCCGGGGGACACGTTCGTGGCGCCCGCCTGCGCTTGGGTCGAGCACCGCTGCGCGTCACGGACGATCCCGGCCTGTCTGGTCCAGTTCAACGACGAGCCTGCCGTTCGCGCGCTGGGGCTCTGGGACGAGGAGGTCCGCGCATGAGGCTGCCGGGATCGGTCGCGGCTATCGCTGTCGCGCTTGCCGTCGTCGCCGGGGCCGGCCCGGGCGCCGCCCAGGAGATCAAGCTCAAGCTCTCGCACTTCATCCCGGTGGCCCACAACCACCACGCCCACGTCATCGTCCCCTGGGCGGAGGAGGTCCGGAAGCGCACCAACGGGCGCGTCGACATCACGATCTTTCCCGGAGCGGCGCTGTGCAAGCCGCCCCAGCAGTACGAGTGCGCGAGGTCCGGCATCGCCGACATCGCCTGGGGGGTGACGGGCTGGACCCCAGGCCGGTTCCCGCTCACCTCGGTGATCGAGCTGCCCTTCATGCACCGTACGGCCGCGGTGGGCTCGCAGATGCTGGCCGACCTCTGGGACAAGCACCTCAAGCGCGAGTACGACGACGTCCACGTGCTCTATATGAACGTGCATCCCGCCGGCCACATCCACACCCACACCAAGTTCATCCGCACGCTCGAGGATTTCCGGGGGATGAAGATTCGGACGCCCACGGCCACGGTGGGGGATCTACTCGACATGCTGGGGGCCACGAAGGTCGGCATGCCGGCGCCGCAGATCTACGAGGCCATGTCCCAGAAGGTCGTCGACGGCTTCGGCATGCCCTACGAGGCGCTGCCGCCGTTCCGGCTGCACGAGGTCTCGAAGTACCACACCGAGGTCGGCATGTACACGACGTCATTCGCCATGTTCATGAACAAGGCGAAGTACGCCGCGCTACCCGCCGACGTGCGCAAGGCACTCGACGAGACCACGTCGATCAAGTCTTACTGGCGGCAGGTCGGCGAGTCGTGGGACAAGACCGAGGTGACCAACCGCAAGATCGTCGCCGCGCAGAGCGAGGTCTACGTCGTGCCCAAAGAGGAGCGCCGGAAGTGGCGGGAGGTAGCCAAGGGGCTAGACGACAAGTGGGCGGCCGGCCTGGAGAGCAAGGGCCTGCCTGGCAAGGCGCTGCTCAAGGAGGCGCGGGCCCTCAGCCAGAAGTACGGCGAGACTGATTGATCGTCCGGCTCGAGCGAGCCGCGGTCGTCTGGACCCGGCGGCTCGCGCTCATCGGTGGCTGGCTCCTCCTGTTCGCGGCGTTCGCCACCGTGGCGGACGCGCTCCTCCGCTACTTCTTCTCCCGTCCCTTGGCGGGCACGTTCGAGGCCACCGAGCTCGTCCTCGCCGCCATCGTCTTCTTCGGGCTGCCCTACGTGTGCGTCACGGACGGCAACGTGTCCGTCGACGCGCTCACCCGGCGGCTCCGGCCCCGCCTGCAGCAGGTGCTGATCGCCCTCAACGCGCTGCTGTCGGCGGCGTTGCTCGCGCTGATCGCCTATCAGATGACGCATCTGGCCCAGGAGTACTGGTTCACCGCGCGCACGACCATCACCGCCCGCATCCCGATCCTTCCGTTCATCGTGCCGGTGACGGCGGCGGCCGCGCTGGCGGCGCTCGGCTTCGTCGTCCAGGCCCTGGGCGCTCTCGCCCGGACAGCGCGCCCCGACTTGCCGCCGGCCCCCGGCACGAGCGGCGAGCGCGCGTGAGCGAGCTGGCGGTCGCCGCCGCCGGCTTCGCGGCGCTGCTCGCCCTCATCCTGGTCCGCGTCCCGATCGCGGTGGCGATGGCCGTGGTCGGCGTCGCCGGCACGACCTGGCTGAGCGGCTGGTCGACCGCGCTGGCCACACTGCGGCAGGGCCCGTTCGAGCGGGCGACCTCGTACACCCTGGTGGTCATCCCGCTCTTCGTGCTCATGGGCTACCTGGCGGCGCGCTCCGGGATCAGCCAGAACCTCTTTCGCGCCGCCAACGTCTGGCTGGGGCACTGGCGGGGCGGGCTCGCCATGGCCACCGTCGGGGCCTGCGCGGGGTTCGCCGCCATCTGCGGCTCCTCGGTGGCAACCGGGGCGACGATGTGCTCGGTGGCGCTGCCGGAGATGCGCCGCTACCGCTATGCCGACAGCCTGTCGACGGGCTCCATCGCCGCTGGCGGCACGCTCGGCATCCTGATCCCCCCGTCGATCATCTTCGTCATTTACGGGATCATGACCGAGCAGTCGATCGGAAAGCTCCTGCTGGCGGGAATCCTTCCGGGCGCCGTGCTCACCGTCCTCTTCATCGTGGCCATCGCGATCGTCACCGCTATCAACCCTGGCCTGGGGGCGCCGGGCCCGCGGGCGAGCTGGAGCGTGCGCCTGCGCGCCGGCGTGGACGTGTGGGAAGTCCTCGTGCTGTTCCTGATCGTGATCGGCGGCATCTATCTGGGGCTCGCCACGCCGGCAGAGTCGGCGGCCTTCGGCGCCGTGGGAGCCTTCCTGTTCGGTCTCGCCAAGCGGCAGCTGGGCTGGCGGGCCCTGGGCGGCGCGCTCATGGAGACGGTGCACACGACCTCGATGGTGTTCTTCATCGTGATCGGCGCCGACCTCTTCGGCTATTTCATGACACTGAGCCAGATGCCGATGCGCCTGGCCGGCTGGCTGGCCGGCCTGCACGTGGCCCCGGTGGTGGTGCTGTGGACCATCATCCTGACCTATATCCTGCTGGGCGCGCTGATGGACGAGCTGGCGATGATCTTGTTGACGGTGCCGATCTTCTTCCCGGTGGTGACGGCCCTGGGCTACGATCCCATCTGGTTCGGCGTCATCATCGTGGTGGTGGTGCAGATCGGGTTGATCGCGCCGCCCATCGGTCTCAACGTGTTCGTCATCGGGGGCATGGCCCGCGACGTGCCCCTGGCCACGATCTACCGCGGGGTCATGCCCTTCCTGGCCATGCAGGTCGTGCTGCTCGTGCTCCTCACGCTGTGGCCCGGGCTGGTGCTGCTGCTGCCCGGCACCATGCGGTGATCAGCGGCCCTTCAGGGCGCGGTCCGCCTCGGGCAGCCAGCCGGTAGCGCCGATCTCCGCGAAAATGTCCCGCGCGCGCTCGATCAGATGCCGGCCCTCCGTGGGGTCCGCCACGAGCTTGAAACGGCCATAGGCGAGCAGGCTCTGGCCCAGCTCTGGCAACGCCTTCACCGGATCCAGGAGCTCGAGACTTTTCCGATATGCCACGTCGGCATCTGCGCGGTTGCCCATGGCCTCGTGGATCTCCCCGATGGCGCGCCAGGCCGCGCCTTGCTCGAGGGGAGCGCGACTGCGTTCGCCCAGGCTGAGTCCGCTGCGCGCCCGCCTCAGCGCCTCCGGCAATTCGCCGTCGGCCAGGTGGACCAGCGCGCGCGCCGTGGATGCATAGCTGAGGGCGAAGGGGACGCCGGCCAGGCGCGATTCGGCCCAGGCCAGACAGCGGGTGATGAGTCGCCGGGCCTCGTCTCGATGGCCCAGCCGGAGTTGGGCCAGCCCGAGCCACGCCGAAACGCAGACGATGACAGTGTGCTCGCCGATCTCCCACGCGATCGGCAAGCTCTTCTCCGCTTCCTCCGCCAGCTCGCGCCAGAGGCCCTTGTAGTAGTAGGGCTCGGCCACCATCGCTCGCCAGGCCTTGAGCCTGGAGTCGTCGAGCTCGCCGGCAATCTCGCTGGCCCGAGCGGCGTGGGCGAGCGCATCACCGAGCCGACCCGCTCGTGATGCCCAGCAGCGACCGCCCCCCGTCATGTTAAACGCCTCCTCGAACCGATTGCCGAGGGCCCCGTAGAGCTCGATGACGCGGGCGGTGTGGGCCAGCGCCTCGTCGAATCGGCCCGACCAGCCGAGGAACGCGATGTACCGGGTGAGCGCCCCGGCTTCGGCGTCCAGCTCCTGAGCCTCTCGGGCGCGCTCGACTGCCCGCTTCAAGTACGTCTCGTCCAGGGTGATGAAGCCGAGCAGCGCCTCCGCGCGCACCAGCAGCCCGGCCTCACCCAGTTCCTCCGCCACGCGAACCGCCTCGCCGAGATGCTCGACTCCCTTCTGGCGCTCCCCCTCGTTTCTGGCGAAGCCCGGTAGCCCTACCAGATGGCTGACCATCTCCACGTAGGTCCGGCGGCGGGCTGGAGTCTTCGGAAGACGGCCAAGGAGATCGAGAGCCTGCCAGTGATGACTGATCGCTTCGGGGCGGGCGTAGAGGGCCCGGGCGCGCTCGGCCGCGCGGAGGCTATGGTCCAGCGCGTGCTCCCACTCCTCCGCGTGATACCAGTGATGGGCAAGCAGGGCCGCCTGCTCCGTGGCCTTGTCGGCGCCGACAGCTTCGAGGTGGCGCGCCATTCTTGCGTGAAGTGCCCGGAGGGGTCCGGCGAGGAGGCCCGCATAGGCCGCGTCCTGGGTCAGCGCGTGCTTGAACACGTACGCTCGCTCCGGGGAGCGAGCCCGCTCTCGGATCAGGTCTAACCGTAGGAGCTGGGCCAGGGCGCGATCCAGGTGGTCGCCGGCCTCCGAGACTGCCTGCAGTTCACGGCGCGTGAAGAAGCGCCCGACGACCGACGCGCGCTGCAGGGCCACCTTGGCGGCAGGGGCCAAGCGATCGATGCGAGCGGCCAGCACGCCCCTGAGCGTGTTTGGCAGGCCGAGACGCTCGACATCGGTGGTGGCGGCCCACCCTTCTGCCGAGCGGCGGAGGACGCCTGAATCGATCAGCTCGCGGATGATCTCTTCGAGGAAGAACGGGTTGCCCTCGGAGCGCTCGAGCACCCGGGCGCGGAGCGCGTCCGGCAGATCGGAGACGCGCAACAGGTTGTCGACGAGACGCACCCCGTCCGCGGCACCCAGGGGGCCGAGGCGGAGCTCCGTGAGGCGGTGCGGATAGTTCTTCTCGACGTGAAACCGAAATGCCCAGGCCTCGCCGTCGGTCTCGGGGCGGCAGGTCACCAGAATCATCAGCGGCAGGGAATCCGTCAGCTCCAGAATTACGCTCAGGAGCTCGACCGAGGCGGCATCGGCCCAGTGGAGATCTTCAATAGCGAGCACCATCGGGCCGCGCCCGACGAGGCCTTCCAGAAGAATGCGGGTGGCCAGGACGATCTGCGACTGCAGCGCCCGTGGATCCGGTGGCCCGGCCTCGGATTGCGCGGGCCCCAGATCGATGCTCAGCAAGCGGCCGAGGGCGGGCTGGGCTTCGTCGGCGCGTGAGCCACCCAGGGTGCGCAGCGCCGCGCGAAACTTTGTTCGCGCGATGGCCTGCGGATCGGCAGGCCCCAGGCCCATGGCACTCCGGAGTATCTGCGCCACCGGGGCGTAGCTCGTGCTCTGCGTGTACGATTGACAGCGGCCCTCAAGCCAGCGGATGGCCTCGGGGAGGCTCTCGCGGATCTCGATCTTCAGGCGAGACTTGCCGATGCCCGCCTCCCCGATGAGGACAACGACCTGGCCACGCCCTCGGCCCAGGTCGTCGATGCAACTGCGCAGCGTGCTCATCTCCTGGTCGCGCCCGACGACGGGAGACGAGAGGCCGGGCACCCCACGGGGGCGACTCTCCAGAGGCCGCAGGCCCCGCACTCGATAGGCCGTCACCGGGGTGGGAAACCCCTTGAGGCTGAGCGCAGCGAGTGGCTCGGCCTCGAGCAATGACGCCAGGAGCCCATAGGTCTCCTCGCTGATGACGATGCCATCGGCCGTAGTCTGAAGCCGCGCGGCCAGGTTGGCCACCTCGCCCGTCACCATGAACTCGTTGACGACCCCGGCGGCGGCGACCGCCTCGCCCGTCGCCACGCCCACCCGGAGCGCCAGACGGACGCCATACTCCTGCTCGAACAACGGGTTGAGCTGGGCGAGGCTGTCACGCATCGCCATGGCGGCCCGCACCGCCCGCTCGGCGTCGTCCTCGTTGACACGGGGAACGCCGAACACGGCCACAATCGCATCCCCGGCGTACTTCTCGACCGTTCCCCCGAAGGCCTCGATCTGCTGGCGCATCTCTTCGAAAAAGGCCGAGAGCAGGGCGCGGAGATGCTCGGGATCGTGGCGGGTCGCCAGCTCGGTGGACCCGGCCAGGTCCGCGAAAAGCACCGTGACGGGCTTCCGTTCGTCCAGCGTGGGCATGGGCGCCACCAACTCTAGCTCATCCCCGTCCGGCTCCGCGAAGGAAGGCGAGCAGGTCGAGATCCCCCGGCGAGTGGCCGTACTCCGTCAGCGCCACACCGGCTTCAGCGCGGAACTGCGTCCCATGATTGACGACGTGAGCCAGCAGCTGCCAGAGCACGTTGGCGAAGGGGGCCCCTTTAGTCGTCTTGTAGTGTACGGTTGCCGTGAGGCCCGCATCGCTGAGAGAGGCGAGATAACCGCGCATCCGGCGCTCTTCCTCGATCCAGCGCGCCTGGATGGCGTCCAGCGTGGGGAGCTCGCTTTCCGTCGGCAGAGCAGCCAGCGATATGCCCTCCTGGCAGCGCAGGCGCCACACGACTTCGGTACCGAGGGTATGCGCCAGCGTGCCGCGCAGGCTTCCATGGCTGAGACGCGCCGGCGCGGTGAGCTGCGCCGGACTCACGCGAGCCGCGGCCGTCAGCACACGAGCGTTGGCCCAGTAGTTGTAGTCGTACAGGATTCTGAGATCATCGGGGTTCATGTGATTCCCTCGTCGCCCACGGTCACGGTCGATACGGCGCGTCAGAGCGGGGCGCCCCGGCAGGCTGCTCGTCCAGAGACTGGCGGTACCGCAGACAGCCGCGGAGAAACTCCGGCCAGGTAGGGACCGTCGGCAGCGGGTCGGTCTTCTCGGGCAGGAGGCCCCAGAGCGCCGGGTGATGCCAGCAGAGCGCGTGTCCAGTGCTGTCCCGGTGCGCGCGGATCCCCGTGCGCAACCGTCTGGCCTCGGCAATCAATTGCTCGAGCGTCATCGTCTCGAGGTCTTCGTCCACGATACCTCCGTGTCAAGCCGCGGCGAGCGGCCGGCTGTCATGGGCCGCGCTTCTGGTGGGC
>JBOHPM010000159.1:0-7091 GCA_050731715.1 Candidatus Rokuibacteriota bacterium | reverse complement strand
CTCACTTGAGCCAGCCCCTCTCGCGGTAGTAGCGCTCGGCGCCCGGATGCAGCGCGACGCCGAGGTGGAGCCAGCCCTGCGCGGGATCGTAGTCGACCAGGCTGGCGTGGAGCTTGCGCAGGCGATCGGCGTGGTCATTGATGGTCTTCGTGATCCGGTAGGCGACGTCATCGGCCATGGCGGCGGAGACGATGATGGTGGTCCCCATGGTGGCCGACGTCACGTTCTCGCCCCCGTTGGCGGCCTTGGAGTAGGTCCCGGCCGGGATCAGACCGTGGCCGAGCCCGAAGGTGGCGAGGTGCTCGAGCAGCGGCTGGGGACAGGCCAGCAGCGTCAACTTCCGGCCCTCGGCGGCGTCGGCCACCGATGTGCCCGGGAGCGCCAGGATGGCGAGGGCTCCGTCCACCTTGCGGGCCGTGAAGGCGCCGGCCTGCTCGACATACGAGCCGCGCACGAACTTCGCGCCCGCTGCCTCCCACGACTTGTAGCACTCGCCGGTCTTGCCGGGCGCGCAGAGCCCGTAGAACTCCATCATCTTTTCCAGCACCCACACGTCGGAGGTCCCGGGCCGGGGAATGGCCAGGCGGATCGGTGTCCTCCCCCGGAAGATCTCGTCCACGGTCATCTTCGCGAACGGTGAGTCGGCAGCCACGTAGACATGCAGGACAGTGAGGCTCATGTTCCCGGCCAGCGCGCGCAGGCTGCCCAACCGTTTGCCCCGATAGGGATCCTCCCCGCGCGTGGCCGCCCTCAGGAGAGGCGGCAGGCCCAGGCCGATCTCGGCATCGCCCCGGTCCACGAGCACGGGGTTCTGCGCCCCGCCGCCGGGAATCACCTTGACGGTGAGGTCGGCCTTGTCGCGAAGCAGCTCGGCCACGCCCGTGGAGATGGCGTGCCAGCCGCCGCCCACGGCGCCCCCGCTCCAGGTGAGCGCCCGCTGGGCCACGGCCGCGCTCGCGGTCACCCCGAGCAGCGTCGCGGCCAGCACGAGGATCCAGCGTCGGTTCCGGGTCATTGGCATCTCCCAGGACGGCCCGAGAAACAGTCTAAACCACCCGCGCAAAACGAGGCGGGCCCGCCGTACTATTGGGCCGTGCGCCCGGGCGCCCTGCTCCTGCTGAGCCTGACACTCGCCGCGTGCACGTCGACCCCCGTCGGCGTCACGCGAATCGATCCGGCCGAGGTGCACCGCCGGCTCACGCAAAGCGCCCTCTCGACCGGCGAGCTCAGCACCTTTAGCCGCAACATTCTCCTCGAGGCCAACCTGGCCGACCTCTTCGACGATGACCCGGAGAAGGCGCTGGAGCGGCTGCATGACCTGGCCGTCTCGGGCTCCGGCGGCCCCCGCCAGCTGTTCGCCGCCGCCGAGGCGTCGTTCCTGCACGCCGAGCGCGCTGGCAAGCTGCCCTATCACCTGGCCACGGCCCTCTACGCCTGGGCCTATCTGTTCCCCGATGAACCGTCCGAGGCGCCGAGCCCGTTCGACCCGCGCTTTCGGTTGGCGGCAACCCTCTACAACCGGGGGCTCACGTCGGCGCTGGCGTCGGCGGAGGGAAGGCAGCTCGTGCTGCGCAGCGGCACGCTGGAGCTGCCGTTCGGCCAGCTCGACGTGGCCTTCGACACCACCCAGCTTGCCTGGCACGGCCGGCGCATGACGAGGTTCGTGCCGATCGACGAGTTCAGGGTGTTCGGCCTGCAGGCCCACTATCAGGAGCCCGGGATCGGCGCGCCCCTGGCCGCCGTGGTCGCCCCCCTGGAACACGAGGGCCGGCCGAGCGACCTGCTCCGGGCCGAGCTGACGCTCCCAGTGACGGTGCTCCTGCGAACGCCGCGCTCGCGGGCCGCGCTGGCCTGGCCGCCCTTCTCGGGAACGCTCGAGGTTCACGCGCCCGAGACCGCGGACACGGTCGACGTCGGCGGCTGGCGGGCGCCGCTCGAGACCGAGCCGACCGCCGTGCTCGCGTACTCACTCGCTGACTCCCCCATCTGGCAACAGGAGTATCAACGGTTCTTCCAGACGGTGCCCTTCGCGGGCGGCGAGCAATCCGAGCTGTACGCGACCGTGCCGCACCGCCGCGGCCGCATCCCGGTCGTGTTCGTGCACGGTACCGCCTCCTCCTTCGGCCGCTGGGCCGAGATGAACAACCGCCTGGCGGCCGATCCCCGACTCCGGGCCCGGTACGAGTTCTGGTTCTTCTCCTACGACTCGGGCAGTCCCATCACCTGGTCGGCCATGCTGCTGCGCGAGTCGCTGCAGCGGGCGGTGAGCCTCCTGGATCCCGACGGGACCGATCCCGGCCTGCGGCGGATGATCGTGATCGGACACAGCCAGGGCGGGCTGCTCAGCAAGATGACGGTCATCGACAGCGGGTCGCGATTCTGGGACCTGAACTTCAACCGGCCGCTGGAGTCGCTCGACGTGAGCCCGGAGGCGCGTGACCTGCTGCGGCGCACCACGTTCGTGACGCCGCTACCCTTCGTCAAGCGCGTGGTGTTCCTGGCCACGCCCCACCGGGGGAGCGAGCTCACGATGGGCCGGATCGCAAAATGGGTCGGCGGCTTGATCCAGGCGCCCTTTGTCGTGACCAAGACCTTCGCCGACGTCGTGACCCGCAATCGCGACGCCATGGTCCTCTCGAGCGCCGATTCGACGCCTCGGGTTCCGACGAGCCTGGACCAGATGAACCCGCGCAGTCACTTCCTCCGGACGCTCGCCGACATTCCGGTGGCGCCGGGAGTGGTCACCAACTCGGTCATCGCGGTCAAGGGCTCGGGCCCCGTCGAGAATGGCGAGGACGGGATCGTCGCCTACCGCAGTGCCCACTTCCCCGGCGTCGAGTCGGAGCTCGTCGTCCGATCGGGCCACTCGCTGCAGGACCAGCCGGAGACCGTCGAGGAGGTCCGTCGAATTCTGCTCCTCCACGCCCGCGATGCCCGCTGACGTGCTGACGGGCATCCGGGTGCTGGACTTCGGGCGCTACATCGCCGGCCCCTACTGCGCGGCGCTGCTCGCCGACCTCGGCGCCGACGTCATCCGCATCGAGCGCCTCGGCGGCGGCGAGGATCGCTGGGTGGCGCCGGTGGGTGACGACGGCGTGGGGGCGATGTTCCTGGCCATGAACCGCAACAAGCGCGCCATGACGCTCGATCCGGCATGCCCCGAGGGGCGCGAGATCGTGCGCCGGCTGGTGGCCACCGCCGACATCGTGGTCGCCAACCTGCCGCCCGAGGTGCTGCGCGGGCTCGCTCTCGACCTCGAGAGCCTGCGCCGAGTGAAGCCCGACATCATCCTCACCACGGTCACGGCCTTCGGCGCCGGCGGGCCGTGGAGCCACAAGCACGGCTTCGATGGCATCGGCCAGGTCATGTGCGGCTCGGCCTATCTCACGGGCACGCCGGAGCAGCCCCTGCGGGCCGCCGTGGCCTGGGTGGACTTCGGCACGGCGTCGCTGGCGGCGTTCGGCACGCTGGCCGCGCTGCTGGAGCGCCAGAAGACCGGCCGCGGCCAGAAGGTCGAGGGCGCCCTGCTCCGGACGGCCGTGGCGTTCAACAACCCGGCCCTGGTGGAGCAGCAGGTCATCCGGCCCGACCGGGTGGCCACGGTGAACCGAGGCCAGACCTCGGCACCCGCGGACCTCTTCCGCACCCGCGACGGCTGGATCATCGCCTACGCCATCGGCGGGCCGATGTTCAAGCGGTGGGCGACCCTCATGGGCGAGGATCACTGGCTGACCGACCCGCGCTTCAGGGACGACCAGGCGCGCGGCGACCACGGTGCGATCATCTCCCGGCGGATGTCGGAGTGGACCGCCGCGCGCTCCACGGCAGACGCGCTGGCCGAGCTGGAGAAGGCCCAGATCCCGGCCGGACCGCTCTACTCACCGCAGCAGGCGCTCGAGGACCCGCACATCCGCGCCGCCGGCCTGCTGGCGGACACCGACTATCCCGGGCTCCCCCGCCCGGCGCCGCTGGCGCCGACGCCCGTGGACCTGTCGGAGACGCCGGGACACTTCCGCCATCGCGCGCCGATGCTCGGTGAGCACACCGACGCCATCTTGAGCGAGCTGGGCTACCGGCCGGACGCGATCCGCGACCTGCGCGCCCGCAACGTCATCTGAGGCGCGCCGCCGGGCCGGTTCACGCGTCCCCGCCCCACACCTCCCGGGCCACCTCCACCACGCGCTGCAGCTTGCCCCACTGCTCGTCCTCGCTGAGGAGATTGCCGTGGTGGGTGCTGGCAAAGCCGCACTGCGGGGACAGGCCGAGGCGCTCGAGCGGCACGTACTTCGCCGCCTCCTCGAGGCGGCGCCGCAGCGCATCCTTGCTCTCCAGCGCCCCCGATTTCGTGGTGACCAGGCCCAGGACGACGCGCTTGCCGTGCGGGAGCAGGCGGAGCGGCTCGAAGCCACCAGCCCGGTCCGTGTCGAATTCCAGGAAATAGCCATCGACGTCGGTCGAGAACATGGCCTCCATGACCTCGTCCCGATACCCGCCCGCCGCGAACCAGGTGCTGCGGAAGTTGCCCCGGCAGGTATGCAGGGTGACGGCCAGGCCGGCCGGACGCCCGGCCAGCGCCCGGTTGATCGCGGAGGCGTAGGCGCTCGGCAGCGGCGCGGGGTCATCACCGTTCGCCCAGAAGTTATCGCGCACCTTGGGGTCGCACAGGTAGGCGAAGCTCACGTCGTCGAGCTGGAGATAGGTGCACCCGGCCGCGGCGATGGCGGCGATCGCCTGCCGGTAGGCGGCTGCCACATCGCCCCAGAACTCCTCGAGAGAGGGATAGGCCTCCCGCGCAATCGCGTTCCGGCCGCCGCGGAGGTGGAGCATCGAGGGCGACGGGATGGTGAGCTTGGCCACCGCCTTCGTGGCCGATCTGAGGAACGCGAAGTGGTCCATCATGATCGGCCGAACGTAACGCAGCCGGCTGGTGATCGTGACCATCGGCGGCACATCCGCGGCCTGGAAGGTCATGCCTACGGCGGGCGCCAGCGTCACGCCTTCGAGCCGGCGGAGAAAATCCAGATGCCAGAACTCGCGCCGTAGCTCGCCGTCGGTCACGGCCCGCAGGCCGATCGATTCCTGCCTGGCCACGGCCGTGCGGATGCAGCGATCCTCCACCGCCGCGAGCTGGGCCGCCGAGACCGACCCGGTCCGGGCCTGGGCCCGCGCTTCGCGCAGCTCGGCCGGGCGCAGGAGACTCCCGACGTGATCGGCCCGGAACGGCGGCGTCACCGCTTCCTCGGTGGATGGGCACGCACCGCCTCCTCGTTGACCTCGGTCCCCCAGCCGGGGCCGGTCGGCAGCTGCAGGTAGCCGTCCTTGACCGCGGGCGTGACGGTCACCAGGTCGTCGTACCAGGGCACGCGGTCGGGGTCGATCTCCATGATGCGGAGGTTCGGCACCACGGCGCAGAAGTGGGCCGACATCAGCGTGGCCAGGTGGCCGTAGAAGTTGTGGGGGGCCACGTTCACCTCGTAGCTGTCGGCCATGGCCGCGATCTTGAGCGACTCGCCGAGCCCGTTCCAGGGCACGTCGATAATGGCCACGTCGACCGCCTGGTGGTCGAAGTAGGGACGGTAGTCCCGCCGGCCGAACAGGCACTCGCACGAGGCCACGGGGATGGTCGTGCGCGAGCGGACGTAGTGCAGGGCCCGCGGGTCCCGGGTGTCGATCTCCACCCAGAAGAGGTCGAAGGGCTCGAGGGCGCGGGCGACCTTGAGGAACCCCTCCGTCTTGAAGTTGAAGTTGAGGTCCACCAGGATGTCCATGGTCGGGCCGGCCCCCTCCCGGAACGCCGCGAGCTCTTGGCGGAGCGCCTCCAGCAGGTATCGCTCGCTGTTGAGCTCGGGGAAGCCCGGCCCCCGCCGTGCGAAGCCCGGCGAGTGCAGGTAGGGATCCTCGCCCAGGACGAAGCAGTTGGTCTTCAGTGCCGTATAGCCGCGGGCCACGACCTCCTTGCCGAGCGCGCGCACGTCGTCCAGCGTGCGCAGGGGCGGCAGCTCCATCTCCTTCCACCACTGCAGGCGATAGGTCCCACAGTGCGACCAGTAGAGTCGGATACGATCCCGCACCGGCCCGCCCAGGAGCTCGTAGACCGGAATCCCCAGGGCCCGGGCCTTGATGTCGAGGAGCGCGTTCTCGATGGCCCCGATGGCCTGCTGGACGACGCCGCCGCTCGCCTGGCGGCGCACCGCGTACATGAGGGTGACGAGCGCCTCCCAGGCCCGCGGATCCCGGCCGACGATCAGCGGAGCGAGGCCTTCGATCACCGCGCTGACGCCCAGCCCGCCGAAGGACTCGTTGTACTCGCTCCAGCCCACGATCCCGTCGTCGGTCGAGATCTTCAGGAAGTCGAAGTTCCGCTGACCGGCGTCGGCGTGCAGCGACTCCACCTTCGTGATCTTCATCGGCCCTGACCTCCCCTGACCCTGGACGGCATCCCTGGGCACGTCACCGGGATCCAACTGTACCAGCGTAAAGGGGGCGTTCGCGACGCGGCACGCCTCTTGACCAGGCTGGCCCACTGGCCTAGCTTCGTGACTCGATCATGAACGCGAGCGATCTCGTCATCGACCGGCGCCGGCTCCTGGCCGGGCTCGCCGTCAGCGGCCTCGCCGCCGCGATCCCGTCGCCGCGGGCGACCTCGGGCCAGCCGTCGGCGAAGGCCGCTCGTATCGGCCTGTTGATGTCCACGAACCCGGTGGCGGCCGCGCACGTCGTCACGGCCTTCGCCGATGGTTTGCGGCAGCTGGGTCATGTCGAAGGCCAGCACGTTCACCTGGAATACCGCTGGGCGGAAGGCAAGCCCGAGCGTCTGGACGACCTGGCCGGCGACCTCGTGCGGCAGAAGGTGCACCTCATCGTCGCCTCGTCGCAGGCCCCGGCGCTCGCGGCCCAGCGCGCGACGAAAACCATCCCGATCGTCATGGTCAATGCCACGGATCCGGTGGAGGCGGGGCTGGTTGCCAGCCTGAGTCGCCCTGGGGGCAACGTCACCGGGCTGTCCCAGCAGCTGACCCCCGAGATCCGGGCCAAACAGCTCCAGCTGCTCAAGGAGGCCCTGCCCAGGGTGTCCCGGGTGGCGGTCCTGC
>JBOHPM010000158.1:0-7116 GCA_050731715.1 Candidatus Rokuibacteriota bacterium | reverse complement strand
GGACCGGCTCGACCGGCTCGAGGACTTCGATCGTACCCGGGCGGAGCGATTCGAGGGCGTGGAGCTGGTGGAGCGTACCGAGGCCGCCACTGGGCTCGTGCGCCCCGAGCTCCTTGTGCGCCCGGAGTCGATCGAGCGCCCTCCAACGATCGAGCGCCCTCCAACGATCGAGCGGCCGGCGACCATCGAGCGCCCGGCGACGATCGAGCGGGCGGAACGGGTGGAGCGCCAGGAGAGGGTCGAGCGTCGCGAGCGGGTCGAACGCCCCGAGCGGAGCGGGCACCGCGACGGTATTCTGCGGATCGAGCGGCTCGACCGCAGCGGCCGCCGCTGAGGCCAACCCGGCCGGGGCTATACTCCGACCAGCGTCGTCCAGGGCCGGTTTACGCACCCGGAAAGGAGTAGGGTGATGACCGCTCACACCGGCGTGACCACCGCTGTACCCCCCGTCCCGGGCTCCGATGCCGCGCGGCTCTTTCAGGAGGGTATCGTGGCCGGCGTCCTGGGGGCCGCCACTGTCGCCGTCTGGTTCTTCATCCTCGACACACTCCAGGGGAGACCGCTCTACACGCCCACCGTGCTGGGCACCGCCATCTTCAACCGCGGCGCCGGCCTGGTCCCGCTGGAGAACGTGCCCGTCTCCCTCGAGATGGTCCTGATGTTCAGCTGGGTCCACGGCCTGGTGTTCGCCGCCATCGGTGGCGTCGTGTCCTGGCTGCTGGGCATGGTCGAGCGCAACCCCAGCGTGGGCTTCGGTATCCTGCTGCTCTTCGTGATCTTCGAGTTCGGCTTCACGATCGCCGCCATGCTCTTTGCCGAGCCGATCCTCAAGGTGCTGACGTGGCCGGCGATACTGGTGGCGAACGTGTTGGCGGCCGCGGTCATGGCGGGCTACTTCCGCTTGCGGCACCCGCGCCTGCGCGTCAGTCCCTAGATCTGAAGGACGATCTTGCCGAACTGCTTGCCCTCGGCCAGGCGCTGCTGGGCGGCGGCGCCGTCCTTCAGCGCCACCACCTCGTCGACGATGGCGTGCAGCCGGCCCGTGAAGAAGAGCCGCATCACGTCGTGGAACTCCGTCCGGTTGGCCATCGTGGAGCCGATGATGTGCAGCTGGTTCCAGAAGACTACCCGGATGTCGGTCTCGCCGATAGGTCCGCTGGTGGCCCCGCAGGTGACGAGGCGGCCGCCCCGGCGCAGCGCGCGGAGGGATTGCTTCCAGGTGGCGGCGCCGACGTTCTCGATGACGACGTCCACGCCGCGCCGCTCGGTCCGCTCGCGCACGACCTTCGCCCAGTCTTCCCGCGCATAGTTGATGCACACGTCGGCGCCGAGCTGCCGGGCCCGCCCGAGCTTGGCGTCGCTGGAGGAGGTGACCCAGACTCGCGCGCCGCACAGCTTCGCGATCGCCACCGCCGCCGAGGAGACGCCCCCGCCCACGCCCAGGATGAGCACGTCCTGGCCCAGCCGCACCCGGCCCTGGGTCACGATCATCCGCCAGGCCGTCATGTTGGTGAGCACGAAGGCCGCGGCGTCTTCGTAGGCGATGGAGTCGGGCAGGCGCAGCGCGTTGGCCGCCGGCACCCTCACGTAGTCGGCCAGGCCCCCGGGGACGTGCTCGCCGATGATCCCGTAGCGGACGCACAGACAGTCCTCGCCCTGCTGGCAGAACTCACACTGCCCGCACGACAGGCTCGGGTTGATCACGACTCGCTCACCCACCGCCAGCCCGCGCACGTCCGACGCGACCGCCGCCACGTCACCGGCGATGTCGCTTCCCGTCCAGAAGGGCAGCGGGGTCTTGAGGGCAGGAATCCCCTCGCGCACGAAGATGTCGAGGTGATTCAGGGCGCAGGCCCGAACCC
Organism: Candidatus Rokuibacteriota bacterium; assembly: GCA_050731715.1. Taxonomy (GTDB): domain Bacteria; phylum Methylomirabilota; class Methylomirabilia; order Rokubacteriales; family CSP1-6; genus 40CM-4-69-5. Next base: position 5,254 of record JBOHPM010000158.1, on the reverse strand, counting down.
GGACCACGACCTCACCGGGACCAGCCACGGGGTCGGGGACGTCTCGGAGCGCGAGTCGATCCGGGCCCCCGAAGTCCCTGAAGGCCAGAGCCTTCATGTCGCGCGGCCCTGTCCGGGCTCGCGCGCGTTCACGAGCACAGCCATGTTGCCGTAGGGGTGCCGGTTCTCGTGCATGAGCTGGTGGCACTGGGGAATGTCGTCGAAGGTGTAGGTGCGGCTCAGGGCCGGATCGATCTTGCCCGCCGCGACCAGGCTCGTGACCGCGGCGGCCTGCTCGTCATTCGACAGGTGGCTGCCCTGGAAGCGCTTCTGGCGCATCCAGTGGTAGCGCAGGTCCATTGTCACGTTGTAGCCGGTGGTCCCCGCGCAGATGACGATCATGCCGCCGGTGGCGCAGACGAAGCCGGAGGTCGGTAGCGTCGCCTCCCCGGGATGCTCGAAGACGATCCGGGGGCCGATCCGTTCGCCGAGCGCGTCCCAGACCGCCTTGCCGAAGGCGCGCGCGCCCTTGGCCCACTCGCCATAGGCCTTGACGTCCTTGGTGTCGGGCAGGGGCCCCCAGTGCGTAAAGTCCGAGCGGTTGATGACGCCCACGGCCCCGTGCTCCAGACAGAACTTGCGCTTGGCCTCGTCGGAGACGACGGCGATGGCCCGGCCACCCTGGGCGCGGGTGATCTCGAGCGCCATGCTGCCCAGTCCGCCCGCCGCGCCCCAGACGAGGACGACGTCACCCGGCTCGACGATGTGCGGCGGCCAGCCCATCAGCATCCGCCACGCGGTGGAGGCGCAGAGCAGGAAGCAGCCCGCCGCCTCCCAGGTCAGGCGCGGGGGCTTGGGCACGCACTGGTGGGCCTGGGCGCGGGCGAACTGGCAGAAGGATCCGTAGTTCGTCTGATAGCCCCAGATGCGCGTGCTCTCGGCGAGCATCGGATCCTTGCCCGCGCGTACCCAGGGGTCGTCCGGCCGCCACCAGCCACTGTGCACGATGATCTCGTCGCCGACCCGCACGTTCGTCACGTTGGGGCCGACCGCCCATACGATGCCCGAACAGTCGCTGCCGCCGGCGTGGAAGTCCTCGGGCTCCCCGCCCCGCTGGCGCTCGGCGATCACGTCGAGCGGGGTCCCCAGGGCTGCCCACACGTTGTTGTAGTTGATCCCCGAGGCCATGACGTAGACGAGCACCTCACCGGGGCCGAGGGTCGGCGTCGGGATGACCTCGCGCTTCCAGGCATCGCGCGGCTCGCCGAAGCGGTCCTGGCGCACGACGTAGGCGTGCATCCGCGCGGGCACCTGGCCGAGCGGCGGTCGCTCTCCGAGAGCGTAGACGTCGGTCATTGGCGTCTCCCGTTGAACGGTGGATTCAGCCGTTGAACTGCTTGACCACGCGGGCCAGGCGGGGGTCGTCCAGGCCGGGCTGGCGCGGCTGGTAGAAGGCGGTCCGGTCGAGCAGCCCGGCGTAGCGCTCGATGATCCGGGCTGCGATGGTGTCCCAGCTCCCGGTCACCGCGTAGGTGTCGATCATCTCGTCGGTGATGAGCTGGGCCATGCCGGCCCAATCTCCCTCCACCGACTTGCGGTGCAGGTGCCGGCCGAGGCCCTGCCAGCCGTGAGCGGCCAGCACCGGCTCGTAGGTGCGGGTGGAGGCGTAGAAGGCGATCTGCTGGCGGACGGCCTCGCGCTGAGGCTGGCGCTCGCCCTCGGTATCACCAACGATGACGAAGCTCTGGGTCGCGTAGGTGAAGTCCTGTCGCGAGCGGCCCGCCCGGCGAAGCCCCTCGTCGACCGCGGGTTGCACGTACTCGCGAAGATAGGTCGGGCTGTTGAACGGGTGTACGTGCAGGCCCTCGCACACCTCGCCGGCCACCCGGCACATGGCCGGGTTCACGGCGGCCACGTACACGGGAATCTTGGGATTCGCGATGGGGCCGGGGTTGAAGAAGGGCGTCATGAGGTCGAACCGATAGAACTCGCCCGCGAAATTCAGCTTGGTCCCGTTCTGCCAGCAGTCCCAGATGGCCCGCAGCGCCAGCACGATCTCCCGCATCTTGGGTGCCGGGGACTCGAACTTCACCGAGAACCGGCGCTCGTTGTGGCCCTTCACCTGCGAGCCCAGGCCCAGGATGAAGCGGCCCCCCGAGGCCTGCTGCAGGTCCCAGGCGGTGTGGGCCGTGAGCATCGGGCTGCGGGGGAAGGCTACCGCGATGGCGGTGCCGAGCTTGAGCCGCGAGGTAGCGGTCGCCGCGACGGCCAGGGGCAGGAACGGGTCGTGCTGGGTCTCGGACGACCACAGGCAGTCGAAGCCCAGGGCCTCCACCCGCCGCGCGTAGTCGGGGATCGATCCCAGATCGGGGGTCAGCATCCCGACGTCGAGCTTCACCGGCGTCCTTTCGTCCTCACTCGAGCCGCACCCGGCTGGCCAGCGCGGCGAGCACCTCCCGCGCCTCGCGAATCACGGTCTCGACCACCTCGGCGGCGCCGGGCAGGTCGTGGATGAGGCCCACGCTCTGGCCGGTGGGCATGGGCACGTGGGCGATATCTTGATGTCGGGCGGCCGCTGCGAAGATGTCCTGAGCGGCGTTGGTCTGCAGCAGCGCGGGCAGGACCGGTGCGCCGGAAGCGTCGTACTCGGTGATGAAGGTGTTCTTCAGATAGCGGGCCCAGAGCCCGCTGACGCTGTCCGTCACCACGGTCGTCTCGCTGCTCGCTTCGAGCATCGCCTTCTTCCGATACTCCGCCGCCGTCGACTCGCGCGTCGCCGCGAAGCGGGTGCCCAGCAGCACCCCGCCGGCGCCGAGGGCCAGGGCCGCCACCAGACCCCGACCGTCGGCGATGCCTCCCGCGGCCACCACCGGCACGCGCACGGCATCGACGACCTGCGGCAGGAGAACCATGATGCCCACGCTCGAGTCCTCGGCGCGCAGCGGCTTGGTCCCGATGGAGCGGTGACCACCGGCCTCGTCGCCCTGGGCCACGACGACGTCGACGCCATCGGCGGCGGCGCGCCGCGCGTCCTCGACGGTCGCCACCATGGCCACGACCGTGATGCCGCGCTCGTGACAGCGCCGCACCATCGTGAGGCCGAGCGTGCCCAGCGCCGAGCTGAAGACGGGCGGGCGCTCCTCGAGCACGATCTCGAATCCCGCGTCGATGACGTCGGGCACTGGCGCCGGGCGGGCCGTGGTCGGGGCCAGGCCCAGCCGCTCGCGAAACCTGTTCAGCACGTTCTGGACGGCCTGCACCGTGTCCTCGGAGAGCGTGGCCGGGTCTACCGGTGGACGCAGATGATCGTGCAGCCACAGGTTCACGCCGAACGGCCGATCGGTGAGCGCGCGCACCTCTCGGATCCGCTCGCGCAGCTCCGCGGGCGCCAGGTTGAGCCCGGCCAGAATACCGAGCCCGCCGGCACGGGACACCTCGGCCACGAGCTCGGGACCGGCGACACTGCCCATGCCGGACTGGAGGATCGGATAGTCGATGGCGAGCAGGTCGCAGAGCGCCGTGCGGAGCTTCACGGCCGCTACTTCACCCCGAAGAGTCGGGCCGCGTTGCCATGAGCGACTCGCTCGGCGACCTCGGGCCGGAGCTCGCCGAGGACCCGGCGCGTCCAGCGCATCAGCCGGTCGAGCATGGCCGGCTCCAACAGGCGGGGCGACCAGACGTCGATGCCCATGAGGAACCGCTCGGGCTGGCGCTCGATCAAGGCCTTCCAACCGGGATCGAGGGGGCCATTCTCGGGCGCCAGACGTGGGGTGCGCAGGAAGTGCATCCCGGACAGATCGATCATGAGATTGCGATTGCGCGCCAGGAGCCCCTGGAGCCGGTCGGGCGCGCTCTCGCCGCCGTGGGCGAGGACGATGGTGGCCTCGGGCGCCGCCTGGAGGGCGCGCTCCAGCGCGGCGGTGGCGCGGTCGTCGAGCTCCTGGTGGATCACGACCGGCACCTTGCGGCCCGCGGCGATGCCGAGGATCTTGACGAAGGCCGGCTCGGACGGATCACGGTTGATCTTCCGAGAGGCCTGACGTACGTGCACCTCCCCGATGGCCCGGGCCGGGCCCTTGGCGAGCTCGGCTTCCACGCGGGTGGCGGCGGCCTCGTTCTCGGGATCGGGCAGGGGCAGGCCGACAATCACGTGGTCGGGATATTTCTTCGCGGCAGCTGCGATCAACGCGGGGTCGTTCTTCTGGATGCCGCCGACGCCCAGGAGCAGGACCTTGCTGACGTTGTGGCGCTTCATGGCCGCCACGTAGGCGTCGATGGCCCGGGCGTCGGGGACGTGGGAGTGGGCGTCGATCAGCGGCCCCGTGTACGCTGCCGCGCCGGCCGGGAGCGCAGTCAGCGCGGTGACGACGCTCATCACCACCAAGAATAGCCGCACGCTAGATCACCCCCTCGCGGCGCAGCGCGTCCAGCTCGGCGTCGCCGATGCCGAGCTCGCCGTAGACCTCGCGGTTGTGGGTCCCCAGCGAGGGACCGGGCCAGCGGACGGCCGCGGGCGAGGTGCCGAGCCGCGGGGTGGGCGCGACCATGCGCACGCTGCCGACCTCGGGATCCGGCAGGTCGACGAGCGTGCCCCGGGCCACGACATGCGGATCCTTCGTGATGTCGGCCATGTCGTAGACCGGGCTGGCGGTGAGGTTGATCGTCTCGAACAGATGCTGCATCTCGTCGAGCGTGCGCTGGCCGATGGCCGACGTCAACGCCGCGTCCACCAGGTCGTTGTGACGGACGCGGGCATCGTTGCTGGCGAAGCGCGGATCGTCGAGCAGGTGGGCGAGGCCCAGCCCCCTGAACAGCGCGTCGGCCGAGGCCGGCGTGGAGGCCGACAGGGCGACCCACTTGCCATCACGGGTGCGATAGGTACCGCGGGGGCTGGCGTTGTCGGAGCGGTTTCCCTGTCGGGTGCGGACCGTGCCGTCTTGCGCGAACAGGGCGGCATCGGGGCCGAGGACCGAGAGGAGCGGCTCGTAGAGGGAGATGTCGATCACCTGACCGCGACCGGACTCCTGGTCGCGCCAGCGCAGTGCGGCGAGGACGGCCGTAGCCCCGGACAGCGCGGCGACCATGTCGGCCATGGGAAACGAGGGCAGGGTGGGTGGGCCGTCGGCCGGCCCTGTGGTGGCCGCGAAGCCGCTCATCGCTTCCACCATCGTGCCGAAGCCGGGCCGATCGCGGTACGGGCCGTCCTGGCCCCAGCCCGAGACGCGGGCGAACACGAGCCGCGGATTGAGCAATGAGAGCGTGTCCCAGCCCAGGC
>JBOHPM010000157.1:0-7120 GCA_050731715.1 Candidatus Rokuibacteriota bacterium | reverse complement strand
TTCTTCTCCATCACCAGGCGCTCGTCGCGCGCGTACTCGGCGAACTTGTAGGGGCCGGTTCCCACCATCTTCTTGTGGGCTTCGTCGAAGCCGACCTTCTCGCCGAGGGCCCGGCTCATGATGGGCGGCCGCGACTGGATGTAGGAGAGCAGCCCGGGCACCGGCTCGCCGCAATCGCAGACCACCGTCAGCTTGTCGCGGACGCTGATCTTGTCGATCATCTCCACGTTGGCCTTCTGCCGGAAGGCGGTCTTTTCCTTGGCCACGGCCTCCAGGGAATACTTCACGTCCTCGGCGGTGAGCGGCGAGCCGTCGTGGAAGCGCACGCCGTCGCGAAGCTTGAAGACCCACCGGCGCGCCTGCTCCTCGGTGGTCCACGATTCGGCCAGGACTGGCTCGAACACCCGCTTGTCGTAGTCGAAGCGGACGAGCGGCTCCTGGATGTGGTTGTCCAGCGTCTCGAAGACGGCGTGGTTGACGAAGTACGGGTTGAGCTGGCCGATGTCTTCGTTCTTGGCGTAGACGAGCTGCTTCCGGCCGGCCTGGGCGTAGACCGGCTGCCGCACGGAGAGAACGAGGGCGGCGGCGCCGCCGCCGCGCCCGAGAAACTGCCGCCTGGAGATCCTGGTCGTCATAACGGTCTCCTCACGCGTGTCGTTCTGCGGATGACCTCACTAACATCACGGTGCGCGCTACGTCAAGGCTCGCGGCGTCAGCACGCCCCATCTCAGCGGGGCGCCAGCGTCGCCTGGCCGCGAGCAGTGTCGACGGTCAAGGTGAAGTGGTCGAGAACGTCGCGGCCCAGGAGACCGTCCACGCCGGCCACGCCGACGTCGAGCACGATCACCGGCAGGGGACCCACGCGCGTGCCCGCCAGCTCCAGGCGCTCGACCAGCGCCTCGCCCGCCGTGGTGCTGCCGGAGACGCCGAGCACGCGCACGGCGCGTCCGGGCACAGGGGCGAGCCCGGCCCGGGCCAGGGCGCCGGGTGAGACCACCGTCCGGTCGGCGCCGGTATCGACCATCAGGACGAGCGGAGCCCCGTTGAGGGACGCCGCGACGTTGATCGGGCCGCCGGGGATGAACGGCGTCGCCACGCTCCGCTCGACGAGGGGGCGCGATGGCGCTGGCGGTCGCGGCGCCGGGCTGCCGATGTCGGTGGCGGTATCGCGGTAGGCCGGCGGGATCGCCGCCCGGTCGTTCGTGTAGCGCACCACGCCCTGGGCGTCGGTCCAGCGGTAGAGCTGAGCCCCCGCCGGCGTGAAGGCCAGCAGCACCAGCAGCGCCGACGCCAGGGCGGCGCCCCGTCCGCGCATCACCCGATATCCGGGGGGAGCCGGAGGCGCCGGGCGCCGCGGGTCAGGCGCTCAGCGTGGAGGATGACCGCCTTCTCCTTCTCGTCGAACAACGGGCTGCCCTCGGAGAACGTCAGCGCCCGGATGTGCTCGTCGGTCACCCCGACCCGCTTCGACGAAGCGGTGTGGGCGCGGGTTCAATACTCGCACCCGTTGAGCAGCGAGACCTTGAGGTAGGCCAGCTCCTTGAGCCGGATCGCTTCGGCGGCCTTGCCGGTGGGGACGGCATTGACGACGGCCATGCGCTGTCCTCCTCGCCCTCACTCGTCCACGGTCATCGTCACCGGCTCCCCCGCCCCGTAGAAGTAGGCGCCGCGCCCCGCCGCACCCCCCACCACGGCGATGTCGTAACAGCTCGGGTCCTCGACGATCGGCAGGGGCAGCGTCGGGTGCTCGTGGAGCCAGGCGAGCTCGGGGTGAGCGACGGCCATGGCCTTCCGCTCCTTGTTCAGCATGAGCGTGCGGAACGGCAGCCGCGCGGCGCGATAGAGGGCTTCCTGGATCTGGCGGCGGCCCCAGCCGGCGCCGGCAAAGATCTGGGCGTGCTCGGGACAGATGAAGAGCGTGTTGTGTTCCTTCTCCTCGGTCTTGTACCGCGGATCGGCGCGCCGGCCGATGAGCCAGAGGCCGGTACCGAGCTGGGCCACGTTGTTGGCGGCGGTGGCAAACACCTCGATGAGGGCCTCGGGCGTCGTGGACTGGAAATCGTGCAGCTCGCAGATCCCGTACACGAAGTGCACGGTCACGGTGCTGGCTTCGGCGGGAAAGCCCAGCGCCGCGTGATAAGGCTCCCACGGGCTCTCGCGCTCGTTCTCGGCGCAGCAGAGGCTGTACTTGAGCGGCGAGCCGATAGTATCCATGTCGCTGACCCCGACGTACGTGTGGCCCACGTTCATCATCGTCAGACGCACGGCCCGCCCCAGCACGGTGTTGGCCGCCGAGGGGGCGCCGGGGCCCAGGGCGCACATGCCGGCGTTGAGCCCGGCCCGCCGCCCCTGAGGGCCGTTGACGAGGACGAGCGGGGCGTGCGGCCCCGTCGACATGGCTTTGTTGCGGATGTACATCTTCGGCTCGGCCAGGCATCGCGTGGCGGCGATCAGCAACGGCAGGTGCTCGGGCGAGCAGCCGGCCATCACCGCGTTGACGGCCAGCTTCTCCACCGTGGCGATGCCGAAACCCGGCTCGAGGATGACGACCTGGTCGCTCGGGGCGCGCCGCGTGCCTCGGAGCATCGCGGCGACCGCGCGCTCGGTGGGAGCGACCAGGGGGAAGCCGTCGGACCAGCCGCGGGCCAGCAAATCCCGGTTCATGGCGTCCCAGGCGGCCAGAGCGTCTTCCCCTTCGTAGGTCAGGCGCTCCTCGGCGGGTTTGCGCTCACCCGCGGTCGTCTCGGCCACCGGCGTCGTGAGGCCGCGCAGCACCTGGTCGAAGGCCGCGTCCACCATCCGGTGGACGGCCTCGGGCGTCTGGTTGGTGAAGGGCAGCGGCACCACGGCCAGCGGCAGGCCGGGCAGGCCGAGCGTGGCGGCGGTGCCGTTGGCGTCGTGCACGAAGTGCTGCGCCGTGAAGATGACGGTCGGGATGCCCCGCCGCTCCAGCTCGACCATGTCGTGGACACCCCACGACGTGCAGGACCCTCAGTCGTTGGTGGTGCCCACGACGGCGTGGACCTCGGCGGCGATGCGGTCGGCGTCCTCGGCCGTGCAGTGGCGCATGAGCCAGCCCACCGAGCCCGTGTAGCGCTTGAACTTCACGCCGGGGAACTTCTCGCCCAGGAGCTGCTCGGTGCGATCCAGGGCGAAGTCGCCCCCGGCCTTGATGTTCCAGTACAGGCCGATGGTGACGCCGCTGAAGTCGCGCAGCCGCGGGGCCGGCTTCACCGAGAACTCCACCGTCTTCGCCAGCGGGCTCAAGATCTCGAGCCGGGCCATGGAGACCTCCGTCAGAGGATGACCTGCCGCGTTCGGAGCGCGCGGATATCGTCTGCCGAGTAGCCGTGCTCGGCCAGCACCTGCTCGGTGTGTTCGCCCTGCTGGGGAGCCGGGCTCCGCACCCCCGCCCGCATGCGGGAGAACGTGAGCGGCGTGCCCACCACGGGAATGTCGCCGAGCTTGGGGTGGACGACGCGCTCGATGAGGCCCCGCGCCGCCGTCTGGGGATCGTTCATGACCTGATCCACCGTATTGACCGGCGTGGCCGGCACGCCGGCCTCCTCCAGCAGCTTGAGCAGCGGCTCGCGATCGTGCCGGGCGATAGCCGCCTCCAGCGCCGCCTCCAGCTCGCGCCGGTGCTTGACGCGCTCGATGTTGGTCGCGAACCGGGAGTCCGTCGCCATCTGCGGCAGGCCCAGGGCCGGCGCCAACCGCTGCCAGAAGCGATCGTTGGCGCCGGCGATGAAGATCCATTGTCCGTCGCGGCAGCGGAAATTGCGGTAGGGCGAGAGCGAGGGATGCGAGGAGCCGAGCGCCTTGGGGATGGCGCCGGTCAGCAGATAGCCCTCGGCGTGGTAGTTGAGCAGGCTCACCGCCGTGGCCAGCAGCGAGCCGTCCACGCGCTGGCCCAGCCCGGTGCGCTCGCGATGCAGGAGCGCGTTCACGATGCCGTAGGCGCAGATGATCCCGGTGGTGAGGTCCAGGAAGGACACGCCGCAGCGCACCGGGGGACCGTCCGGCTCCCCGGTGATGGACATGATGCCGCTGAAGGCCTGCATCAGGGCCTCATAGCCGGCCCCCTCGGCCCGCGGCCCCGTGCGCCCGAAGGCGGAGATCGAGCAGTAGACCAGCCGCGGATTGAGCGCGGCCAGGGTGTCGTAGCCGACGCCGAACGACTCCATGGCGCCGGTGCGGAAGTTCTCGATGAGCACGTCGGCCCGACCGACCAGGCGCGTGAGCACCTCCACGCCCTCGGGCCGCTTGAGATCGAGGGTCATGTCCCGCTTGTTGCGGTTGATGACCAGGTAGGCCGCCGACTCACCGTCCTTGTGGGGCGGCCAGGTGCGCGATTCGTCGCCTCCGGCGGTGTCTTCCACCTTGATGACCTCGGCGCCGAGGTCGGCCAGCAGCATGGCGCAGAACGGACCCGCCAGCACGCGGGAGAGATCGAGTACCCGGACACCGGTCAGAGAGAGAGGGGGGACGGTCATTGCGCTACTATACATCCATGTCGCGTCTGCGCGCGGCGCTGGGACAGCGCATTCTCGTCCTCGACGGGGCCATGGGCACGATGCTCCAGGCCCGGGGGCTGAGCGCGACCGACTTCGGCGGCAGCGCCTGGGAGGGTTGCAACGAGCACCTGAACCTCACGCGCCCCGACGTCATCCGCTCGATCCATGCCGCCTACCTGGAGGCCGGCGCCGATATCATCTCCACCAACACCTTCGGCTGCGCGCCCTGGGTGCTGGGCGAATACGGTCTGGCCGACCGCGTCCGAGACATCACCCTGGCCGGGGCGGTCCTGGCCCGCGAGGTCGCGGGCGATCGTCTCGTGGTGGGGGCCCTGGGCCCCTCGACGCGGACCATCGCGGTCACTCGCAACGTCACCTTCGACGAGGTGGCCCGGGCCTACGCCGAGCAGGCGCGCGCGCTCATCGACGGCGGCGTGGACGCGCTGCTGCTGGAGACGCAGCAGGACACCCTCAACGTGAAAGCCGCCGGCCTGGGCCTGCGCCAGGCCATGCGCGAGGCCGGCGCGGAGTTGCCCCTGCTGGTGAGCGCGACCATCGAGCCCACGGGCACGATGCTGGCAGGCCAGGGCGTGGAGGCCCTCTACGTGGCCCTGCAGCATCTCGGTCTCTTCGCGATCGGCCTCAACTGCGCGACGGGCCCCGAGTTCATGACCGATCACCTGCGCACGCTGGCCCAGCTCGCCACCTGCTTCGTGAGCGTGTATCCCAATGCCGGGCTGCCCGACGAGCGCGGCCAGTACGGCGAGACGCCGGAGAGCCTGGCCTTCAAGATGCGGCGGTTCGTCGAGGAGGGCTGGGTCAACCTCGTGGGCGGCTGCTGCGGCACGACGCCAGCCCACATCCGGGCGCTGGCCGATCTGGTTCGTGGCCGCTCACCGCGCGTCCCCGCCACCCGCGAGCCCCGCGGGGTCAGCGGGATCGAAGTGCTCTATCCGACGGAAGACAACCGCCCGATCTTCGTCGGGGAGCGGACGAACGTCATCGGCTCCCGGCGTTTCAAGGAGCTGATCGTCGCCGAGCAATTCCAGGAGGCCGCCGAGATCGGCCGGGCCCAGGTGCGGGGCAGCGCCCAGGTGCTCGACGTCTGCCTGGCCAACCCCGATCGCGACGAGGCGGCCGACATGGACCGGTTCATGTCGGCGTTGACCCGCATGGTCAAGGTCCCGCTCATGATCGACTCCACCGATGCGGCCGTCCTGGAGCTGGCCCTCAAGCACTGCCAGGGCAAGGCCATCGTCAACTCCATCAACCTGGAGGATGCCGAAGAGCGGTTCGAGCGGGTCTGCCCCCTGCTCCGGCACTACGGCGCCGCCGTCGTGGTCGGCTGCATCGACGAGGACAAGCAGCAGGGCATGGCGGTCACGGCGGCCCGCAAGCTGGCCATCGCCGAGCGCGCTCACGCCTTGCTCACGGGCAAGTACGGCATTCCCGCGCGCGACCTGATCTTCGATCCGCTCGTGTTCCCGGTGGGCACGGGGGATCAGAACTACGTGGGCTCGGCCCAGGAGACCATCGAGGGCGTGCGCCTCATCCGGGCGCGCTTCCCCGAGTGCGCCACCATCCTCGGCATCTCCAACGTCTCCTTCGGGCTGCCCCCGGCCGGCCGCGAGGTCCTCAACGCCGTCTTCCTCTACCACTGCACCAAGGCCGGCCTCGACTACGGCATCGTCAACACCGAGCGGCTGGAGCGCTACGCCTCGATCCCCGAAGAGGAGCGCCGGCTGGCCGAGGACCTCATCTTCTGCCGGGGCGCCGATCCGGTCGCCGCGTTCGCCGCGCACTTCCGCGGGCGGCAGAAGGCCGCGCCGGTGAAATCCACGCTGAGCCTCGACGAGCGGCTGGCCCGCTACATCGTGGAGGGCAGCCGGGACGGGCTCATCGAGGACCTCGAGGCCAAGCGGGCGGAGGCGGCCCCGCTGGACATCATCAACGGGCCGCTGATGAAAGGCATGGACGAGGTGGGCCGCCTCTTCAACGACAACCAGCTCATCGTGGCCGAGGTGCTGCAGTCCGCCGAAGCGATGAAGGCCGCGGTGGCCCACCTCGAGCGGTTCATGGACAAGGCGGAGACGGCCACCCGCGGCATGTTCCTGCTGGCTACCGTGAAGGGCGACGTGCACGACATCGGCAAGAACCTGGTGGAGATCATCCTGGCCAACAACGGCTACCGGGTGATCAACCTCGGCATCAAGGTGCCGCCGGAGACGCTGATCGCGGCCTGCCACGAGCACAAGCCCGACGCCATCGGGCTCTCCGGGCTGCTCGTGAAATCGGCGCAGCAAATGGTCGTGACGGCCCAGGACTTCCGCGCCGCCGGCATCGACGTGCCCCTGTTCGTAGGCGGCGCCGCGCTCACCAAGAAGTTCACGGCCACCCGCATCGCCCCCGAGCACCCCGGCCTCACGCTCTACGCCAAGGACGCCATGGAGGGCCTCGACCTGGCCAACCAGCTCTTCACGGCGCCCACGCGGGAGGCCCTGATCGCGCGGATCCGGCGCGAGCATGCCGCGCTGGGGGGCGACGGGCCCGGCGAGACGGCAGCGGTGGCGCCGGCGGCGGCGTCCGCGCGCTCGGCCGTGGAC
>JBOHPM010000156.1:0-7141 GCA_050731715.1 Candidatus Rokuibacteriota bacterium | reverse complement strand
CGTAGATTGGCATCCGGCCCGCCTGCAAGGCCGCGATCTTGTCCGGCTGGTTGTCGACGCAGAGGACCTCGTTCCCCAGGTCGGCGAAGACGGCGCCAGTGACGAGACCCACATAGCCGGTTCCGACTACGCAGATATTCATAGCGGTAGGCCACGCTCATGATAGCAGACGCCGGGCCAGGGTCGGCAAAGGGCCTTCGGCGCGTGACATTGACCGCCACCGGACGCGGGGCTAGACTTGCGCTACTCATTTCGGCGAGCCCAACCCCCGGAGGCACAGGCATGAACTCGCGACACCGTCCGCGTCACCGCCTCTTGTCCGTCATCGTCACCGTGACCTGCGCCGTCCTGTTCCTGGGCGGCGTCGTCGACGAATCCGCCGCGCAGCCGAGGTCGGCCGCCCCGTACAAGCCCGAGGGCGAGATGCGCTGGGCGCTGTACGTGACGCTGGCCCCGGCCTGGTTCGATCCCGGAGACGTGGCCGGCTTCATCACGCCGTTCTGGGTGCTCTATGCCCTCCACGACGCGCTCGTGAAGCCGATGCCCGGCAACCTGACGGCGCCCAGCCTGGCCGAGTCGTGGACGGTGAGCCCGGACCAGCGCGTGTACGAGTTCAAGCTGCGCGAAGGCCTGAAGTTCCACAACGGTGATCCGTTCACCGCCGAGGACGTGAAGTTCAGCTTCGAGCGGGCCCGGAGTGCCAAGGTCTTCAAGGACAAGGTCCGCCAGATCGAGATTGCCGGGCCCTACCGCGTGCGCTTTCACCTGCACGAGCCCTTCCCCGACTTCATGACCTTCTACGGAACGCTGACGACGGGCTCGGGCTGGATCGTGCCCAAGAAGTACGTGGAGCGGGTGGGGCCGGACGGCTTCAAGCAGCACCCCATCGGCCTCGGCCCCTACAAGTTCGTGAGCCACAAGCCGGGCATCGAGCTGGTCATGGAGGCCTACGAGGGCTACTGGCGCAAGATGCCGCACGTGAAGCGCCTGGTCTACAAGAGCGTGCCGGAGGCGACGACCCGCGCGGCCATGTTGAAGAACGGCGAGGTGGACATCGCCTACCTGCTCGATGCCCCGACGGCCATCGAGCTCAAGCGGGATCCGAGCATCAAGCTGGCCTTCTCGGGGGCCATCGGCATCCACTTCCTGGACTTCCTCGACCAGTGGGATCCGAAGTCGCCGTGGCACGACCGGCGCGTGCGACTGGCCGCCAACTACGCCATCGACCGGCGCGCGCTCAACGAGGCGGAGACGCTCGGCGCCTCGCGCCTCACCGGCGCCATGGTGCCGCGCAAGTTCGAGTTCGCGGCCAGCATCGAGCCCTACCCCTACGACGTGGCCAAGGCCAAGAAGCTGCTCGCCGAGGCCGGGTATCCCAACGGCTTCGACGGCGGAGACTTCCATCCCTATCCCCCGTACTTCTCGCTGGGCGAGTCGGTCGCGGGGTACCTGGCGGCGGTGGGGATCCGGACGCGGATCCAGACCATGGAGCGCGCGGCCTTCCAGACGGCGTGGCGGAACAAGAAGCTGCGCGGGATCTGCTCCTGCATCACGGCGCAGTACGGCAACGCGGCGACCCGGCTCGCCGATCTGGTCACCAGCGAGGGACTCTTCGCCATCGGCGCCGATCCCGACGTCGACGCGCTCTTCAAGCGCCAGGCCCGGGAGACGGATCGCCAGAAGCGCGAGGCCATGCTCCACCAGATCCAGCAGCTCGTCCACGAGCGGGTGAGGTTCGGCCCGATGTGGGAGTACATCTGGCCGAGCGCCATCGGCCCGCGCGTCGCCAACCCGATGCTGCTGGCCATCGATCCGTACCCCTGGTCGGCGCCGCTGGAAGACGTGCAGCTCAAGCGCTAGCGATCGCCAGTCATCGGACCCCGCGTCGCTCGGCTCTTGCTGGCCTAGACGGTCGGCGGCGAGACTGCTTGTCGCCGTACCCTGCTCGGTGAGCCCGCGTCAATCTCAGCGCACGCCCAGGAGGACCACCATGCCGCATCGTCCGGTGATCATCGGTTTGGCCCTGGTCTCGTTTCTTGCCGCGGGCTGCGGCGAGCGGGTGGATCCCTACGACCCGGCGAGGATGGATCTGAAGCCGGCGCCGGCCAGGGTGAGCGGCGAGCGGCACAAAGGGCCGTTTGCGGCGGGCGCGAGCCTGAGCATGGGCGCCGAGCTCAAGCCGCTCGATCCCGCGCCGGTCAAGGAGGTGCGCCTGGACACCACGCACAAGATCGTCGAGATCGCGCCGGGCGTGCTGTTCAGCGCCTGGACCTTCGGGGACCAGGTGCCCGGACCGACGGTGCGCGCCCGCGTTGGCGACCGGATCAGGTTCGCCATGACCAACCGCAGCGACGAGCCGGTGCCCGGACCGAGCGTGATGGCCGCGCCGATGATGCACTCGATGGACTTCCACGCTGCGATGGTGTCACCGCAGGACAAGTACCGCTCGATCGCGCCGGGCCAGACCATCGAGTTCGAGTTCACCCCCAACTATCCCGGCATCTTCATGTATCACTGCGGCACGCCGATGATCCTCGAGCACATCGCCTCGGGCATGTACGGCGCCGTGATCGTGGAGCCGCGCGGCGGCTATCCGACCAAGGTCGATCGTGAGTATGTCATCGTGCAGAGCGAGTTCTACGCCAAGCCCGACCCGGGCAAGCGCCGCATCAAAGGCGTGCCGCTCCACGTGCTCGACGGCGACCGGTTGCGCGCGGCCCAGCCCACGTACACGGTGTTCAACGGGGCCCACAACGGCATGGTGAAGAATCCGCTTCCCACCAAGCGGGGGGAGCGCGTGCGCCTGCACGTGCTGAACGTCGGCCCCAGCAAGACCTCGAGCTTCCACGTGGTGGGAACGATCTTCGACCGGGTGTGGATGGAGGGCAATCCCGACAATCAGTTCCGCGGCATGCAGACGGTGCTGCTCGGCTCGTCGAACAGCGCGACGGTCGAGTTCCTGATCCCCGAGGACGGCGCCTACATCATGGTCGACCACCACTTCGCCAACGCCTCCCAGGGCGCGCTCGGGTTGATCTCCACCGCCGCCAAGACGCCGGCGGCGGAGCTCGAGCATCACAACATCCCGGCCACGGCGACGCCCACCGATCCCGACACGGGCGCCGGCAAGCTGGCCTTCGAGAGCAAGTGCCTGGCCTGCCATTCCGTCGGGCAGGGCAAGAAGCTCGGCCCCGACGTGCTGGGCGTGACCAGGCGGCGCAGCGACGCCTGGCTGACGAGCTGGCTGCGGGCGCCGGAAAAGATGCTCGAGACCGATGCCGACGCCAAGGCCATGCTGAAGGAGTACAACAACCTGCCGATGCCGAACCAGAGCCTCTCGGACAAGGAGATCGGGCAGTACCTGAAGTACTTCCACTGGATCGACGCCCAGCCTGCCGGATCGGTGGCCACGCCGATGGGAGGCCATTGAGTCGTGCTAGGATCGCCCGCGCCAGGGCGCGGAGGGGAGGACCTATGAAGCGATCTCTGATCATCGGTCTGCTGGTGGCCGGTCTCGTCGTCGAGGCCGCGGCGCAACAGCAACCCGCGGCGACGGCCAAGCCGGAAGGCGAGATGCGCTGGGCGCTGTACGTCACGCTGGCCCCGGCCTGGTTCGACCCGGGCGAGACCAGCGCGGGCTTCCTCACCCCGTTCTGGGTGCTGTATGCCATGCACGACGCGCTGGTGAAGCCGATGCCCGGCAATCTCATGACGCCGAGCCTGGCCGAATCGTGGACGGTGAGCGCGGATCAGCGCGTCTACGAGTTCAAGCTGCGCGAGGGCCTGAAGTTCCACAACGGCGATCCCTTCACGGCCGAGGACGTGAAGTTCAGCTTTCAGCGGTCGAAGGCCGGCAAGGTCCTCAAGGACCGGGTGCGGGATGTCGAGATCGTGGGGCCCACGCGCGTGCGGTTCCACCTGCACGAGCCGTTCCCCGACTTCATGGCCTACTACGGCACGCTGGCGACCGGCGCCGGGTGGATCGTGCCCCGGAAGTACGTCGAGCAGGTCGGCGACGATGGGTTCAAGAAGCGGCCGATCGGGCTGGGCCCTTATCGGTTCGTCAGCCACACGCCCGGGGTCGAGCTCGTCATGGAGGCTTTCGAAGGCCACTGGCGCAAGGTCCCCGCGGTGAAGCGGCTCGTGTTCAAGAGCGTGCCCGAGCCCACCACGCGGGCGGCCATGCTGAAGAACGGCGAAGTGGACGTGGCCTACATGCTCGATACCCCGTCGGCCCAGGAAATCCGGCGCGATCCGGCGTTCCGGCTGGGCTTCTCGGGCGCGATCGGCGTCCACTACCTCGACTTCTTCGATCAGTGGGACTCGAAGTCGCCCTGGCACGACCGGCGGGTGCGGCTGGCCGCCAACCATGCCGTCGATCGCCGTGCGCTCAGCGAGGCCGAGACCCTCGGCGCCTCGCGGCCCACCGGGAGCATGGCCCCGCGCGCGTTCGAGTTCACGCTCCGGCTCGAGCCGTACGCGTACGACCCCGCAATGGCCAAGAAGCTGCTGGCCGAGGCCGGCTATCCCAACGGCTTCGACGGCGGCGATTTCTATCCGTATCCGCCCTACTGGTCGGCCGGCGAGACGATCGTCGGATTCTTCGGCGCGGTGGGGATCAGGATGAAGGTGCGCACGATGGAGCGGGCGGCCTTCCACACGGCGTGGGTAGGCAAGAAGCTCCACGGCGTCTGCCTGTGCACCCTGGCGAATTTCGGCAATGCCGCCACGCGGATCTCCGAGGCGGTGCGGAGCGACGGGACCTTCGCGCGCGGCGCCGACCCCGACATCGACGACCTGTTCAAGCAGCAGGCTCGGGAGACCGACCGTAGCCGGCGCTCGGCCATGCTCCACAAGATCCAGCAGCTCGTCTATGACCGGGTGCGATTCGGTCCCCTCTACGAGTTCATCTGGCCGAGCGGCATCGGACCGCGCGTGGCCGAGTCGGGGCTGATGCTGATCGACCCGTACCCGTGGTCGGCTCCCCTGGAGGACGTGCGACTCAAAGGGAAGTGACGGGAGGACGCTCATGCGCATCCACAATCTCTACGCCGACGCCAACGGCGAATCGCACTTCCGCGATCTCGAGGTCGAGTGGGCCGAAGAGCGCCGCGGCAGCAAGCTGTCCAAGCGCCTGCCGGGAAACGGGGTCATCTTCCGCGAGACCCGGGCCGAGCACAGCCTGGGCTGGCATCCCGCGCCGCGCCGGCAGTACATCGTCAACCTCGATGCCGGGGTAAAGATCACGGCGAGCGACGGCGAGAGCCGGTTCATCGGCGCCGGTGAGGTCATCCTGGTCGAGGACACGACCGGCAAGGGGCACCTGTCCGATCACGTCGAGGGCAAGATCCGCCACTCGATCTTCATCCCGATCGAGTAAACGTATTTTCGAGGAGCGCCCCGGATATCCCGGGGCGCGACGAGCGTTGGGGGGTGTGGGGGGGCCATATCGGGGCCCCCCACGAGGAGAAAACCATGCTGATCGTCGATTCCCAGATCCACATCTGGCAGAACGGAAAGATGAGCGCCCACCATCGCCAGATTCCCACCTATTCGGTCGATGACGCGCTGGCCGAGATGGCCGGGGCCGGGGTCGATTGCGCAGTGATCCATCCGCCGAGCTCCCTCGGCGAGCCGGTCAACGCGCTGGCCGTCGAGGCCGCGCGCCGGCATCCGGACAGGTTCTGCATCCTCGGGCACTTCGACCTCCAGAGCCCGGACCGCGCGAGCATCGTGGCCCGCTGGCGCGAGCGGCCGGGCATGCTCGGCTTCCGCTTCACCTTCAACCAGCCCCAGCAGAAGGCCTGGTGGACCGACGGCTCGCTCGACTGGTTCTGGGCGGCGTCGGAGAAGGCGTCACTGCCCGTCGGGCTCCTGGCCGGCGGCAACATGGCGGCGCTGGCGAAGATCGCCGAGCGGCATCCCCGCCTGAAACTGCACATCGATCACCTCGGGCGCCACGGCGGCGGCGCCGGGTTGACTGACGACGCGGCCTTCGCCGATCTCAACGACACGCTGGCGCTGGCCCGCTTCCCCAATGTCGCGATCAAGATGTCGGGCGCGCCGAGCTATTCGAGCCAGCCCTACCCGTACCGCAACATCCACGGCCACCTGCGGCAGATCTTCGAGGCCTTCGGGCCCGAGCGCTCATTCTGGGGCACCGACATCACCCGTATGCCCTGCTCGTACCGGCAATGCGTGACGATGTTCACCGAGGAGCTGCCGTGGCTGCGGGGCCGCGACCTCGAGCGGGTGATGGGCGGCGCCATCGTCGACTGGCTCGGCTGGAAGCGCCCGGCCGCCTGATCGCGGCCAGGAAGGAGACGGGCATGCGGCTGATCGCCATTCTCCTGAGCGTGCTGCTGTGTCTCTGGCTCGTTCTGACCGCGCGGACGCCGGTCTTCTCGCAGAGCAGTGAGCTCTGCTCAGTGCCGTTGACTATCACGAAGTTTGAGTCGGCGCCGAACAGGTTCGGCGTCGAGCCGCTGCCTGTTCTCGACCCCAAGACTGGCGAGCAGGTAAAGACGGCAAGCTTCCGCATCGACTGGCGCGTGGAGCGCAAGCTGCCGGCCTGTTTGTCCATCGACCGATTCGTGGTCAGGTACTCTGCGCATGCCCGGCCGAGCCTGGAAGTCTCTGTTCCGGGAAACACCTCGACCACCGTGGTCTATTTTCCGGTGGTGGGGACACCCAGCCTCCCGGCGATCGGCCGCCACAGCGCATCGGTCACCGGCGTCATACGTTCGCAGCTCGTGGGCGACCTCAAGCACGTGTTCGGCGGGATTCCAGCCGGACCCAGCGGGTGCAATCAGATTCCCCTGACCTTCGCCACGAATTTCGCCGACGCGAAACTGGCGGTCATCAAGGGATCGTCGTCTCCCCGGACCTCGACGCCGGGCGGGATCGTTTCCAAAGCACCTTCAGCGTCGCTCAAATTTGACGGCGGTCGCGGGTTACGAGTCGCCTGGCAACTAGGGTCGACGAACCAACAGTTGTGCGCAACGCTGGACAAGTTCATCGTGTCGGCCAAGGTCACCCTCACCAGCGGCGCGGTTCGTGAGGGCAGCACCACGGTGGCTCCCGATGTGCCCGCGCCCCTGGTGGAAGCGATCATCGCGGGCCGGAGACCATGCCCCGCGTC
>JBOHPM010000155.1:0-7217 GCA_050731715.1 Candidatus Rokuibacteriota bacterium | reverse complement strand
CGGCCCGGCCGCGAGGTGGCCCTCGTGACGTCCGGCGCCATTGCCACGGGGACGGCCCGCCTGGGTCTGGCCGAGCGTCCGCGGTCGATCCCGGAGAAGCAAGCAGCGGCGGCGGTGGGCCAGGCGGCGCTCATGTGGCAGTACGAGCGGGCCTTCGAGGTCCACCGGCTGGCCGTGGGCCAGGTGCTGCTGACGGCCCAGGACATCGCCGACCGCACCCGGTATCTCAACGCGCGCAACACGCTGATGACCCTCCTGCGCCTGGGCGTCGTGCCCATCGTCAACGAGAACGACACGGTGGCCGTGGACGAGATCAAGGTGGGCGACAATGACAACCTGAGCGCCCTGGTGGCCTCGCTCGTCGACGCCGACCTCCTCGTGCTGCTGACCGATGTCGATGGCCTCTACACCGACGACCCGCGCCTCAACGCCGCCGCTCGCAAGCTGGACACGGTAGAGGCCGTCACGGACGACATCGCCCGGCTCGTGTGGGATCGGGCCTCTCACGTCTCGGTGGGCGGGATGGGTACCAAACTGGCCGCGGCCCAGAAGGCGGCCGCGGCCGGCATTCCCATGCTCATCGCCCGGGGCGGCGAGCCAGGTATCCTTCGCCGCCTGTTGGCCGGCGAGCCGCTCGGCACCTATTTCGCGGCCAAGGCCGATCCCCTGACCGCGCGCAAACGCTGGATTGCCTTTGCCGTACCACCGCAGGGGAGGCTCACGGTTGACGACGGGGCGCTGAGGGCATTAACTCAGCAGGGACGGAGCCTCCTGCCCTCGGGCGTGATCGAGGTCGAGGGCGACTTCGGGGCCGGTGAGGTCGTGGCGGTCGTCGGCTCCGGGGACGGCAAGGAGCTCGGTCGGGGGCTCGTGAACTTCGACGCCGACGAGCTCCGGAAGATCCTGGGGGCCAATACCCGGGACATCGAGACGCGGTTGGGGTACAAGGGCGCCGACGAGGTGATCCACCGCGACAACCTGGTGATGCACTGAGCGGAGGGCCGGGCATGCAGGTGAGGACGCTGGTCGAGAGCAAGGCGCGGGCCGCCCGCGCGGCCGCGCCGGCCCTCGCCCTCTGTTCGACCCGGGTCAAGAATGAGGCGCTGCTGGCCATGGCCCGTAGCCTCGAGGAGAAGGCGGCCGCCCTCATCGAGGCCAACCGGGCCGATCTCGAGCGGGCGCGGGCCCAGGGGGCAAGCCGGGCGTTCGTCGACCGCCTCACCCTGACCGAGCCGCGCGTCGAAGGGATGGCCATGGCCCTGCGCCAGATCGCCGGGCTCCCCGATCCCGTGGGCGCCACCGTAGAGTCCTGGCGGCGGCCCAACGGCATCGAGATCGCGCAGGTGCGGGTGCCGCTGGGCGTCATCGGCTTCATCTACGAGTCACGGCCCAACGTCACCGCCGATGCTGTCGGGCTCTGCGTGAAGTCGGGGAATGCCGTGCTTCTCCGCGGTGGGAGCGAGGCGATCGAGTCGAACGGGATGATCGTCGCCGTGCTGACCCGGGCGCTGGAAAAGGCGGGCGCGCCCCCCGACGCGATCCAGTTCATCGAGACGACCGACCGGGAGGCCGTGGCCGCGCTGCTCCACCTGAGCGACCTGGTCGACCTCGTCATCCCCCGTGGTGGGGAGGAGTTCATCCGCTGGGTCCAGGAGCACTCCCGGGTGCCGATCCTCAAGCACGACCGGGGCCTCGTCCACGTGTTCGTGGACGCCGACGCCGACGTCGACACGGCCGCCAGCATCGTCATGAACGCGAAGGTGCAGCGACCCAGCGTGTGCAACGCGGCGGAGACGCTGCTCGTGCATCGGGACGTCGCTCCGCAGTTCCTGCCCGCGGCGGCGGCCCGGCTCACCCGGGCCGGCGTGGAGCTTCGCGGGTGCCCGCGGACGGTGGCGCTGCTCCCCGGCGTTCGCGCGGCCACCGAGCGCGATTGGGACGAGGAGTACCTGGACCTCATCCTGGCCGTGCGCGTGGTCGACAGCCTCGACGAGGCCATCGCCCATGTCCGGCGCCACGGGTCCGGCCTGGCCGAAGCGATCGTCACCAACACGCTGGCCCACGCCCGGCGGTTCACCCGAGAAATCGACGCTGCGGTCGTGCTCGTCAACGCCTCCACCCGATTCGTCGATGGCGGTCAGTTCGGAATGGGCGCCGAGATGGGCATTTCCACCTCCCGCCTTCACGCCCGGGGACCGGTGGGAGTGCGGGAGCTGACGACCACGAAGTATGTGGTGTACGGCGACGGCCAGGTGCGGGAGTAGTGACCCGGACCGCGATCCTCGGCGGGTCCTTCAACCCGATCCACTACGGCCATCTGCTGCTGGCCGACGATCTCCTCGAGCGGCTGCGCTTCGATCGTGTGTTGTTCGTGCCGGCCGGAGTCCCCCCCCACAAATCGGCCACGACCCTGGCCCCGGCCGCCGACCGGTATGCGATGGTCAAGCTGGCCGTGGCCGATCATCCCCGCTTCGGGGTGTCCGATCTCGAGCTGCGCCGGTCCGGACCGTCGTATACCGTGGACACCCTGAGCGCCCTGGCCTCAACCGACCAGGCGCTGTTCCTGATCGTGGGGTCGGAGACCTTCCTCGACCTGCTGTCCTGGCGGACGCCCCGCCGGATCGCCGAGCTCGCGCGGCTGGTGGTGGTGCCGCGGGCCGGCAGCGTCTTCGATCCCGAGGTGGCCCCCGCCCAGAAGGTGCTACGCGAGATCGGCGCCACACGGTTCGTGGTGTTCGAGACGGGGCCCGTGCCCGACGAGGGGGTCCTCGTGGTGCACGCGACGTCGTTGCCGATCTCGGCCTCCGAGCTCCGGCATCGGGCGGGGACGGGCCGCTCACTCGCCTATCGGCTGCCGCCGGCCGTGGTGGAGTACATCCGCGGCCGGGGGCTCTACGACGGCCACCCCGCGTGAACGCTGGCGCCAGCGCGGAGCACAAGGTCCGGCAGGCGGCCCACGCGGCCCTCGACCGGAAGGCCGTGAACGTCGTCGTCCTCGATGTGCAGGGCCTGAGCAGCGTGACCGATTACTTTCTGGTGTGCAACGGCAAGTCCACCACCCACCTTCAGGCCATCAGCGACGCCATCCGAGACGAGCTCAAGGCGCTGGGGGTCCGGCCCCTGCACGCGGAAGGCGTTCCCGAGAGCGGCTGGATCCTCCTGGATTACGGCGACGTATTGATGCATGTGTTCCTGGAGGATACCCGTCTGTATTATGCGCTAGAGCGTTTGTGGGGGGACGCACCGACCCTCTCATTGGAGGCTTGAATGAGTTGCGTGCCTGTGGAGTTGATGCTAGCGTAACCCAGGGTTCAGTGGAGGTCGCGATGAGAAAAGATCGACTGGCGTCCTTCAAGAAACGCCTGCTCGAGAAGCAATACCAGCTCCTCGAAGAAGTAGGACGGAGCGCGCTGTACGGCAAGGATCAAGAGGACGACTCGATCAAGGACCTCGGCGACCAGGCCAATACTGCCTACACGCGGGAGTTCTTCTTCGAGCTCGGCAACGGTGACCGGCGCCTCCTGCGCGACGTCGTGCTCGCGCTGCAGAAGATCGACGACGGCTCGTACGGCACCTGTGAGCGCTGCAGCGAGGCTATTGCCGAGAAGCGGCTCGATGCGCTTCCCTTTGCACGCTACTGTATCGATTGTCAGCGGGTGGTCGAGGAGGAGGAGCGCATGGCCACGGGCTGAGTCCCGCGGCCGCGCCAGCTCGAGGCCTCTCCCCCCAATGTCCGTCCGGCTCTCGTCGCTCAACGCCCTCGCCTCTGTCGGTCGCCTGCTCGCCCGTGTCGTCGGTGCCGCGCCGCTGACGCCGGCGGCCACCGCTGAGATCGCCGAGCTGAACCGCCGGGCGGGTGAGGCCAGCCGCGCGGGCCGGCTCGAGGACGCCGCCCAGCTGTACCGCCAGGTCCTCAGCCACCGCCGCAACGACGTGACCGCGCTGCGCGGTCTGCGCGACCTGGTGATCGAGACGAGGCGCTGGCGGGAGGCGCTGGACCTGGCCGAACGGCTCGTGGCCCAGGTGCCGGCAGGCGAGCGCGCACGGGAGTCCGAGTGGGTGGCCATCATCCACTATGAGCTGGGACGCGCCGAGGTCGAGGGGGCTCGCCCGGCTGCGGCGATTCCCCATTTTCGCAACGCGCTGCGCGCTGACCGCGGGTTCGTGCCGGCCGTCCTGGCGCTCGGGGAGGCCCACGAGGCCGCCGGGGATCGCCGCGAAGCGCTCCGTGCCTGGGAGCGCGCGGTGGAGGCGCAACCGGCGCTGCCGGTCCTCGTGCGCCTGGAGCGCGCCTACCGAGAAGAGGGACGGCCGAGCCGCATGATCGCGCTCTACCGGGCGGCCGTCGAGCGGGCGCCCGACGACCTGGCGCTCGCCGTGGCGCTGGGACGGGTCTACTTCGAGCTCGAGATGCTCGATGAGGCCGCCGATCAGCTCGAGAAGGTGGAGGTCCGGGCTCCGGACCTGCCCATGGTGCACGCGTTTCTGGCGGCGGTGTTCGAGCGGCGGGGGGAGACGCGCGAGGCCTTCGAAGAGTATCGCCGCGCCCTGCGGCTGAGCCACGCGTTCGACTGGCCGCACCGCTGCGCCGCCTGTGGCGCGTCCGCGCCTGCCTGGCGGGAGCGCTGCGGGCAGTGCGGACGCTGGAACGCCCTGCGGCCGCTCGGGGGTCGCTGAGCGTTTCATCGGCGCTGGTGAGAGGCCGATGCGAGCCTGGACCCGCGCCGCCCTCGATCTCCTCTATCCTGCGCTGTGCCCGGTGTGCCAGGCGCAGCTGGGCCCCGATCGTCGCGATCCCCTCTGCGGAGGTTGCTGGGCGCGAATCGCGCGCCTGCAGCCGCCGTACTGCATCCTGTGCGGTGTTCCCGCCGCCGGCGAGGCCAGCCTGGCGCCGAGCGCGCCGTGTCTGGCCTGTCGAAGTGATCCGCCCCTGTTCGACTACGCCCGCGCGGCCGCGCCCTACGTGGATCCACTGCGGTCGGCGGTCCATGCGTTCAAATTCCATGGCAAGCGCGCGCTGGCCCGGCCGCTCGCCGACCTCGTCATCGAGCAGTGCGCTCGGAGCCTCCCCGGCCTGGCCGACGCGCTCGTGCCCGTCCCGCTGGCCCCTGTCCGCGAGCGCGAGCGGGGATTCAACCAGGCCGCGCTGCTCGCCGAACGCGTGGGACGGGCCCTGGCCCGACCCGTGCGCACGCGGTGGCTCGGGCGGGCCCGGTCGACGCGGCCCCAGAGCGAGCTCGCCGCCGACGAGCGTCGCCGCAACGTGCGCGGCGCCTTCCGGGCGACGCCGGCGGTGGCGGGCTGTCACGTGCTCGTGATCGACGACGTGCTCACCACCGGGGCCACCGTCGCCGAGTGTGCCCACGCGCTGCGGGCCGCCGGCGCCCGGATCGTGGGCGTCCTCACCGTTGCTCGGGTGGTCTGACGCGCCGTATAATCGCTAACTGGCAACGCGGGGATCCCTCACAAGGAGTCTTCCATGAGCATTCGAGTCGGCGTGAATGGGTTTGGACGCATCGGGCGCGTGTTCTTCCGGACCGCCCTCCGTGATAATGATATCGAGGTGGTCGGCGTCAACGACCTGGCCGACGCCAAGACCCTGGCCCACCTGCTGAAGCACGATTCCGTGCACGGCAACCTGTCCGCCGAGGTGAGCGCCAAGGACGGCGCCATCTTCGTGGATGGGCGCGAGGTCCGGGTCAGCGCCGTCAAGGATCCGGCCAGCCTTCCCTGGAAGGATCTCGGCGTGGACGTCGTCATCGAGTCGACCGGCGTGTTCCGCGACACCGCCACGGCGTCCAAGCACTTGCAGGCGGGCGCCCGCAAGGTCATCATCACGGCGCCGGCCAAGGATCCCGACGTCACGGTCGTGCTCGGCGTCAACGAGCAGACCTACGACGCCCACCGCCATCGCATCATCTCCAACGCCTCCTGCACCACCAATTGTCTGGCCACCACCGTCAAGGTGGTCGACGACGCCTTCGGCCTCAAGCGGGGGTTCGCCACCACTGTCCATGCGTACACCAATGATCAGCCCGTGCACGACTTCCCCCACAAGGATCTGCGGCGGGCCCGCGCCGCGGCGGTCAGCATGATTCCCACCACCACCGGGGCCGCCACCGCGGTGGGGCTCGTGCTCCCCAAGCTCAAGGGCAAGCTGGACGGTATCGCCATCCGGGTGCCCACTGCGAACGTGTCGGTGGTGGACCTGGTGGCCGAGCTGGAGCGGCCGGCCAGCGTGCAAGCTGTCAACGACGCGTTCCGCGAGGCGGCGGCCGGCACGCTGCGGGGGATCCTCGACGCCACCGAGGAAGAGCTGGTGTCCGTCGATTTCAACGGCAACGCCCACTCCTCCATCGTCGATCTGGCGTCCACCGCGATGATCGAAGGGAACCTCGTGAAGGTGCTGGCCTGGTACGACAACGAATGGGGCTATTCCTCGCGCCTGCGCGACCTGGCCCGATTCATCGGCAAGACCTTGTAGGCCCGGGGACGGTGGGCAAGCTCACCATCGAGCAGCTCGACCTCGACGGCCGGCGTGTCTTCTTGCGAGCCGACCTCAATGCCCCCCTGGCTGGTGGCGGGGTGAGTGACGACACTCGGCTGCGGGCCGTGGTGCCGACCATCCAGCATGCGACGAGCCGGGGTGCCGCCGTCGTCCTCGCCTCCCACCTGGGGCGCCCCCGAGGCCGGCCGTCGCCAGACGCGTCGCTGCGTCCCGTGGCCGAGCGCCTGGAGGCGCTGTTGGCCCAACCGGTGCCTCTGGCGCCGGACTGCGTGGGCGCCGCGGTGGCGGAGCGGGCCCAGAGCCTCAAGCCCGGCCAGGTGCTCCTCCTCGAGAACCTCCGCTTCCACGAGGAGGAGGAGGCCAACGACGAGGGCTTTGCCCGCGCGCTGGCCGCGCTGGGCGATTGCTACGTGAACGACGCCTTCGCCGCCGCCCACCGGGCCCACGCCTCGATCGCCGCGATCACCACGTTTCTGCAGCCGGCCGCCGCCGGCTTGCTGATGCAGAAGGAGCTCGGCGCGCTCACCCGAATCCTAGAGTCGCCCGAGCGGCCCCTGGCCGCGGTGCTGGGCGGGGCCAAGATCTCCGACAAGCTCGCGCTGGTGGAGCATCTCTTGGCCCGGATCGACGCGCTGCTGATTGGCGGCGGCATGGCCTTCACGTTCCTGAGGGCGCTGGGCCACGATGTGGGCCGGTCGCTGCTGGAGGG
>JBOHPM010000154.1:0-7223 GCA_050731715.1 Candidatus Rokuibacteriota bacterium | reverse complement strand
CAAGGCAAGTCGAATGCCACGGCATCGGTCCAAAATAACGGCCACTTAGGGCCGGCCTGCTCCGGTCGGAGGCAGAGGGGCTCCCGAACCTGGTCAGGAACTCCCCGAATGCCGCACGTGCGCACCGGCCGATCTATTGACCTCCTCGTGATCGGCGCACAACAATCGCGCGGTTTGGAGACCCCGAGTCCCCACGAGTATGACCCGTTCGCGCCGACCATCATCCGCGATCCGTACCCCTGGTACGACTGGCTGCGCCGGCAGGACGGTGTCTTCTACAGCGCCAGGCGGGACCTCTTCGTCCTGAGCCGATACCGGGACGTGCTGGCCGCCGTCCGTGCCCACCGCTCGCTCTCGTCGG
Organism: Candidatus Rokuibacteriota bacterium; assembly: GCA_050731715.1. Classification (GTDB taxonomy): domain Bacteria; phylum Methylomirabilota; class Methylomirabilia; order Rokubacteriales; family CSP1-6; genus 40CM-4-69-5. The sequence continues at coordinate 6,862 of JBOHPM010000154.1, read as the reverse complement.
CCGAGGGCGTTGCCTACCAGCGCCGGTCGTTCCCGATCATGCTGATGATGGATCCACCGGATCACACCCGGCTCCGGCGCCTCGTGGCGCGCGACTTCAATTCCACGACGACCCAGGCGTGGCGGCCCACCGTCGAGCGCCTCGTCAATGCGATGCTCGACCGGTTGCTCCCCGACCAGGTGGTCGACTTCGTGGGCGCGGTGGCTGGCCCGCTCCCGGTCACCGTCATCGCCGAGGTCCTGGGAATCCCGAGCGCGGATCACGAGAAGTTCAAACTGTGGTCCGACGAGGCCATGGAAGGATTCCGACTCGCCGAGGTGGAGAGCGAGGACATCGTGGCCAGGACGACCACGGCGCTCATGGAGCTTCTGGCATACTTCTCGGCCCAACTCGATCGGCGACGGACGGCGCCCCGAGACGATCTGCTGACCAGGCTCCTGAGGCCCCAGGAGGAGGAGCGCCTCACGTCGAGGGAGCTGATCTACCTCTGTCTACAGCTGCTCGTGGCCGGCCACGAGACCACGACCAATCTGCTCGGCAACATGATCCTGGCGTTTCTCGAGGCACCGAGCCAGTGGGCGCGCCTCAAAGCGCGCCCGGAGCTGATCCCCGCGGCGGTGGAGGAGGTGTTGCGGTTCGACGCGCCCATCCAGGGCTTCTTCCGAACGGTGGTGGAACCCTTCCAGGTGGCCGGCGCCACGATCCCCAAGGACAAGCGGGTGCTGGTGCTGTTTGCCGCCGCGAACCGCGACCCGAGCCAGTATCCAGACCCGGACCGCTTCCTGATCGACCGCAACCCCACCGACCATCTTGCCTTTGGCAGCGGCATTCACCAGTGCCTCGGCGCTCCCCTGGCGCGGCTCGAAGGGGCCCTCGTCCTCGAGCGCCTGATCCGCAGCGCCGCGCGCCTCGAGCTGGCCGGCGAAGTGGTGCGGGCCGCCAACCCCGCGCTCCGTGGCGTCGCCCGCCTGCCCATCCGGCTGGTGCCGTCCTAGCCAACCGCGGGCGGGCGTCAGCGTCCGCCGCGAGTCAGCTCGGCCTCCGTGAAGAAGCTGTCCCTCAGACCGGTGTCGAGCGCCTGGCTCTCGACCATCATGACGGTCCGGGTGCCCATCTGAACATCGCGCATTTCGATCTCGCGCGCTCGCCAGAGCGTGCCCTTCACGTTGACCAGGCTCCGGCTGACACCCACCTTCTCCAGCCGGCCCGTACGATCGTAGAACTCCTGCTTGACGGTGGCGTAGGTGTCCTTGCGGATCCACAGCGTGCGCCGGCTGTACCCGCTGTCCGTCGCCTGGCGCTCGGTGGCCGGGCGCGCTTCGACGACGTGACAGTCGTGGCCGTCGACGCTCTCGGAGCCCGCGACGGCGTAGACGTGAAGCGCGAGGTTCTCGGGGCGGAGATCCTCGTACGAGAAGTCCGTGCCCATGAACCGGGTTTTCTTGGCGCTGGCCGCGATGCGCTTGACCTTTCGCGTGGCCGGCAAGTACAACCACTGGTCGTCATGGCCGTCCCGGCCCTCCCACGTCAGCAACGCGGTATTCTCGATATCGCGCGGGGCCAGGAATCGGAGCAGGGTCTTGGCCAGGCCGCGCGCCGGCGTCAGAGCGTAGCTCACCAGGCGCCGCTCCTTGACCTCCCCGGCCCGGCTGTAGATCTTCATGACCGAGGTCTCGACCTCGTCGGTCGCCCGCTGCAACTCCCGCTGCTGGCGCATGACATCCAGGCCCGACTGGGCGGCCGCCAGGCAGGCGCTCCCGAGCAGCAGCGCGGCGGCCAGGGCCAGCACGCGAAGGGCCGGACCGATCGTCAAGGTTCGTGGCATGGGTGGTCCCTTCAGAACAAGTACTTCAGGAACATATAGAGCCGATCGTTGTCGCGCCAGCGGCCCCAGAAGGTGTCCCGGGGCCCGTTGAAGAGGTCGACGCCGACGGTGACGTGCAGGGCGTCCGTGGCCTTGTGGGTGAGCGCCGCCTTGAGATAGTGATTGACCGAGCCCTCGAAATTGACCGTCCCCCCGATCTCGAGCTCCGTGGCGTCGTCGAAGTGGAAGAGCAGGCGGCCGATGGCGGCGTCACGAAAGGCATTGTTGGGCAACGCGAAGCGATCGTCGAGGTCCAGCACCTCCGAGCCCGAGTCGGAGGCGAACACCTCCTCCCGCGCGTACTCGGCGATGAGGTGGATCCGGTCGAGCCAGCGGAGCCCCAGCTCGTCCCACGTGTAGTTGACGCCGGCGATCCACTGCAGGCGATCGTCGCGGCCGTCGCGGACGACGAACTTGGCCGCGGCCTCGCCGTGCACCTCGAGCTTGCCGAATGTGGTCGAGAAATCGAAGCCGGCCACCCGCAGGCGGGTGAAGACCGGCGTGAACGTGGGGGTCTTCACGCCCGGGGCCACCACGGCGGTGGTCTGCTTGATCACCGGCGTCGGCTCGAAGCCCTCGAAGTAGCTGACGGAGAGGTCCCACCCGGCGACGGTCCCGCGTAGCCGGGCGCCATACTGCATGTTGCCTGCCGTGTTCGGGGGCAGGTCGCGCGACTCGGTGAGGGCGGCGATGTCCTCCGGCAGCGGCGGTACCCAGCGGGTGGTGGCCAGCGGGACGCGACTGGGCGTGAAGAGCGGGACCAGCACCAGGGTCAGGCTGGTCGGACCGGCCGTGAACTGAGCGGCGACGGAGTACACGGCGAGCTTCTCCCGATCGATGGGATCCAGATAGTCATAGGGGTTCAGGTTGTCGGTGGGGTTGTAGCCGTCGGCCGTCCCCCACGCGAAGAACTGCTTGCCGAGCGTCAGCTTGACCGGATGCTTCTGGAAGCCGAGCACCGCCTCTTTGAGGGCGAGGTAGCTCCGGTGCTCGTTGTCCTCGGGCACATAGAAGTACACATCGTCGGCGTACTGGTAGTCGTCGATGCGTCCTTCGCCGACGATCCTGGCGTCCGCCCACGAGGCCAGGCGGCGCTCCCATCCGATCTGGAGGATCCCTTCGTTGCGGAAGTTCCGGTCGTCGTTTGGCGTTTCCGCAAAGTGCGCAAAACTCTTGCCGAGCAGCGCGCCCTTGAAGCCCCAGTCGCCCAGACTCGGCGGCGCTCCCTCGGAGGGCGCCGACGGCTGGGCGCCCACGACGACCGGGCCCAGGAGGGCCAGCGCCGAGAGCACGCTGGCCATGACGGAGCCTCGTCCCGGGGACACCGCCATCACGGATGCCGGGCCGTCGCCGAAGGCTGCGCAGCGGGACCCGTGACCCGACGCCCGGGCCGGCTGAAGCGGGTGGTCGTGTACATCACGAGGGGCGTGAGCACGAGCTCGCCGACGAGGGCGATGAGCATGACGGTCCCCGACAGGATGCCGAAGTGGATCACCGGCGCGAAGCGGGAGAATGCGAAGACGAAGAAGCCGGCGGCGAGGGCCAGCGACACATAGAGGATCGGTCGCGCCTGCTTGTGCAGGGTGTTGAACATGGCCACGTGCCGGTCACCGTGGGCCTGCAGCTCTCGCCGGTACGTCACGACGTGGTGCACGGTGTCGTCCACGGCGATGCCGATGGCCAGCGTCGCGATCATCCCGGTGGCCAGGTCCAGCGGGATGCCGAGCAGGCTCATCAGGCCGTAGATCAGCAGCACCGGCACGATATTCGGGATCAGGGACAGGAGGCCGACGCGAAGCGACATGAAGAAGACGCTGTGGATGGCGCCGATCATGATGAAGGTCGCGCTCAGGCTCACCAGCTCGTTGATGGCCAGGGCATCGGCGGCGTTGCGGAGGAGCACGGCCCGCCCGGTGAAGTGGACGGCGGTACCGGGCAGGTGCGCGGCCACGTGAGTCTCCAGGCGCGTGAGGAGCTCGGAGAGCTCCCAGGTGCCGGTGATGTGGTGGCGGACGACGAGACTGGTCGCCGAGGCGTTGAAGTCGACGTAGCGCGCCAGCTCCGGCCCTTCCATGAGGAGCAGGTACTGGGCCACCTGCTCGCGCGTGTCCGGAATCGTCTCGAAGGCGGTGTCACCGCGGTTCATTTCCCGGTGCATCGTTCTCAGATAGTCCGTGAACCCGACGGTCTTGTCGATCTCGGCCATGCCGCCGAGGACGTCCTGGATCCCGACGATGCCGCGCAGCAGCGCCGGATCGGTGATGCCGCTCTCCCGGCCACTGTCGACGACGATGTGGAAGACGCCGAATCCGGTGAGCGAGCGTTGGAGGTCTTCGGCCCGTTCCCGCAGGGGAGCCCCCGGGGGGTAGAAGTCGAGCTGGTCGGTATTGACGCGGATGTTCCACCAGCCGACCAGGGAGGAGGCCACCAGCAGCCCCGAGACCACCGTGATCAGGATCCGGTGCCGGAGGTTGAACCGTCCGATCCAGTCGACCATGGCGGGCAGGGCGCTCAGCGGCCGGGCCGGCGTCGCCGCCTGCAAGCGGCGAGGGACGGGAAACACGCGAAGCAGGAGGGGGACGAGGATCATGGTCACCACGAAGTTGGCCGTCAGCCCCAGCGCCGACGCATAGCCGAAGTGGACCTGGGCGGGAATGGTGCTCGTGGCCACGCTGCCGAACCCCACGACCGTCGTGGCCGTGGTGACGACGACCGGCCAGGCGCCCCGCTGGAGCGCGCCCTGGATGGCCACGACCTTGCCCGCGCCGGCCCGGAGGAGGCGATGGTACTCGGTCAGCAGGTGGACGTCCTCGGCGGAGCCGATCACGATCAGGATCGGGGGGACCATGACGGTCAGGATGTTCAGGGGGAGGCCACACACCGCCATGAGCCCCAGAGTCCAGATCAGGCTGATGACGCCGGTGGTCAACGGGATGACGAGCCCCTGGAGGACCCGAAACTGCAGCAGGAGGAAGAGCAGCAGCACCACAACCGACAGCGGGATGAGCGTTCTGACGTCCCGGCGGATGTCGTCGGCCAGCGTGGCGTTGATGAACGGCCCGCCGAACTGATAGATGGTGAGCGCCGGCGTCGCCTCCGCCGTGATCAGGCTGTCGATCCGGTCGGCCAGGCGCCGGTCGAACTGCCGGTCCCCGGCCGGAGGCATGGCCACGACGGCGATCGCCGTGGTGTGGGCGCCCGCCGACACCAGGCTGCCCACCAGCACGCGGTTGCTCAGGGCGTCGCGCCGTATGCGGGCGAGCGCTGCGGGAGTGTCGGGGATGGCGCGATCGACCAGCAGCTCGGTGGTCAGGGTGTCGCCCTCACCGCGGATGTTCCTGACGGTGGTGAGGCTTTCGACTCGGGTCACGTGATCCAGGCGCTCCAGCGCGTCGGAGAGGCGCTGGACGACGCGGAGCACCGGCGTCGTGAAGACATCGTCGGCCTTGATGACGACCAGAGCGACGACGTCGCTGCCGAATCGCCGCACGAAGGCGTCGTAGTGTGTTCGCCCAGGGTCGTTCACCGCCATGAGGCTTTCCGGTGAGGTGTCGAGCTCCAGGCGAGGTATCTGGGCCGCCAGGACGAGGGTCAGGAGCGTCACCAGCGTGACGGCGTGGCCGGGGTTGGTGACGGGCCAGAAGAGGAGGCGGAGCACGTCGGGGGCGGCTCAGCCGGTCCAGCGCCACTGCCGCAGGTGCCAGTCGTGTCCCTCGACGGCCACGGCAGCCTGGTAGGGGCCGTCGACGGCAAGCGTGCGGAGCGACCAGCGGCGCGGGTCCTCCGGGGCTCCGCGAACCTCGAGGAGTCGTGCTGGACCACCGGCGCCGATCGACACTGCGAACGCGTCCAGCGGCACCGCGAGGCCATCGCCCCGGGCCTTCAGGTACGCCTCCTTGAGCGTCCAGCAGGCAAAGAAGGCCGATGTCCGCGACGGGCGCGGCAAGCTCCACAGCGCGTCCACCTCGAGCGCCGAGAATGTCCTGCGGGCGATCGCCTCGATGTCCAGGTCCCCCCGGACGCGCTCGACGTCGACACCAACCTGCCGACCCTGGGCGACGGCGAAGATCGCCAGATCCTCGGAGTGGGAAACGTTGAACTGCAGATCCAGAGCGCCAGAGGCGAGGACGGGCTTTCCGTTCGGGTCGGCCCCCAGCCGGAGACGGGCTGGCGCGTGCCCGAGGTACCGGCCGAGGATCAGGCGCAGGGTTCCCCGGGCTGCGACGAAGCGCTGACGGTGAACGGGAAAGCGAAACGCCAGGGCCCGGGCCCGCTCGTTCTCATCGAGGATCTCCCAGAGCGCGCGGCGTGCGCCCGGCGTCGCCGTCAGGGACGCGAGCCAGACGTGGACCTCCCCCGGCGTCGCCCGCGGGGCCGCCGGTGCGGGCCCGCTACTGATCGTGGCGACGTCACCCGCGCTCAGCATGGCAGGGCCGTCGTGGAGCGCACGCCGAGCGGGCGCATGTCCGTCCAGGCCTGCGCGACGAACTCCAGGCACTGGGCCCTGGTGCCTCGAACGGACATCTCGCGCCAGCCCGGCGGGCACGCCTGGTCGCTCGGCCAGATCGCGTATGCTCCGTCGACGTTTTGCGCCACCGTCCAACGGGCATCCGGGGCCGGGGCATCGGTCATTCGGCGCTCCGTGTGAGCCGGGCTCGGCCGCCGATCGCTGCCACGAGGTGGGGCCGCAGGCGCTCGGCCAGGATCTGGACGTGGGGCTCCCTGAGCATGGTGAAGTGAGTGCCGGGGACGGACAGGACGTCCAGACTGCCCGTCGTCAGTCCTCCCCATCCCAGGGCGGGGTCCCGCGGCGTGACGGACAGCTCCTCGCTGGCCCGCAGGAGAACGATGGGGCAGGAGACAGGCCTGGCCACGTACCTGCGCATGGCGTCGATGTTGATCAGGTGGAGCTTCAGGGAGCGACGGACCTGGGTGAGACTGATTCCCTCGGGGAGGACCCGCCCGGCGAGCACAACGTCGAGAATATAGGTGACCTGC
>JBOHPM010000153.1:0-7231 GCA_050731715.1 Candidatus Rokuibacteriota bacterium | reverse complement strand
GATCTGGGAGGGCCGGCTCAGCCAATCTCAAGTAACACAGGTCATCCGCGAGCAAGGCTGCTTCTTCCTGGACACCCTTCGTCACGCCGCCTGGAAGCTCATCTCCGTGGGCGGCTACACGCCGACCCTCGAGGATCTGGAGCGTCAGCGCGCGCTCATCCCGTTGGTGGTGGAGGAGGGGGGCGAGGACACCGTCGGGGGCAAGACCACCGCGCACGCCTACCTCTACATTCGTCTGGCCGAGGGGCTGGGCCTCACCCGTGACGAAATCTTCGCCACCGAATACTTGCCCACCACGATCATCGAGAAGAACGAGCTGTTCCTGCTCCAACGCACGTCCCCGCTGGAGGCCCTCTGCGGCGGGAACATCGCCACCGAGTCCATCAACCCCATCCACATGGAGCGGATGGCCCGAGCCCTGGAACACCATTACGGCGTGGCCCGGGAGGCCCTGGAGTTCTACGAGGTTCACATGGAGGTCGAGGGCGACCACGCGGCGCGCGCCGTGCGCCTGCTCGAGCGACTGGCCGTGACCGACGCCGAGCAGGCGCGCGGTCGACTGGCCCTGCGCCGGGCCATCACCGCCCGGCGCATCTGCGCGGATGGGATGCTGGCCGCCTTCGTCGGCTGATCGTATGAGACCCCTCGCCTTCGTGGTCCCCCGGCCGGGCCAGGGCGTGACGCTGCCCGAGCTGGTGCGGCACCTCTCGGAGGCGGGGATCGCCCGGTTCAAGCTTCCCGAGCGTGTGGAGCTGGTCGGCGAGCTTCCGCTGTCACCGTTCGGCAAGGTGTCGAAGGTGGCGCTGACGAAGCGGATCACGGAGACGCTTCGACAGGAAGCCGGCCGCTGAGGGGACTGGCTACTTCGCGGCGCGAAGGAGCGTCGCGCCCCGCACGCGTGCGGCCCTCGCTATTTCTCGGCGAGTCGCCACCAGCGGCCCCCGGGCGACCGCCGGCGGTATGGGCGATCGTGCCGCCGGAGTCTGAAAGGGACGCCGATATCGGCGCGGTGTCGTCCCCAGGGTTCTCAGGAACGCCCGTCGCATGACGTCGACGCTCCGGAAGCCGGAAGCGTTCGCGACCTGCACGAGACTCTTGTCGGTCTGCTCCAGGAGCCGGCGGGCGGCCTCCACGCGCAATTGCAGGAGATAGCGGCCGGGCGTGGTGCCCAGCTCCTGCGCAAAGACCCGCGCGAAGTTCCGTGGGCTCATCGCGACGCGATCGGCGAGCAGGTCCACCGACAATGGCCGGTCGAGGTGTTCCGTCATCCACACCTGGAGCTCATGGATCGACTTCGTGTGCGAGGCCTGCGTTTCGAGAGACACGCTGACCTGGTCCTGCCCGCCCGGGCGGCGGAGGAACAGCACCAGCTCTCGCGCCACCTTCAACGCGGCGGCGGTCCCGAAGTCCTCCTCGACCCAGGCCAGGGCGAGATCGATCCCGGCCGAGATGCCCGCCGAGGTATAGATGTTCCCGTCCTGCACCCAGGTCGGTCGGGGATCGACGGCAACCCGAGGGTAGCGCTCGGCGAACTCCCGGGCGTACCTCCAGTGCACGGTCGCCCGCCGGCCGTCCAGGAGGCCGGCTGCGGCCAGGAGGAATCCGCCGACGCACACCGACCCCAGACGGCGACTGGTGGCGGCGGCCGCTCGCAGCCAACCGAGGAGCGCACGATCTCGCATCGTGCGGGCGCCGACGCCACAAATGACCAGCACGGAGTCGGGATGGCCGGCCACGTCGCGATAGTGCCCGTGCGCGAGCAATGACAGGCCGCACGCTCCGTCGATCCGGCGGTCGGTCGCCGTTGTGACGATCTCGACCGAATACGGCGTTCGCCCGCCGCCCAGCAGGCGGTTGGCGGTCCCGAACACCTCCACGGGCCCGACGAGGTCGAGCTCGTCCACCGGCGGGATCACGAGGAGGACGATGCGCTTGCGCATACGGCTGAGAATTTTCCGCTCCGCCACTCGCTGGCGCAAGCGCCAAACGGGACGTTGGCAGGAATCGTCGGAATCTTGTCTGCCCCCGCCTCGGCCCGCCCGGCATCCTGGGACCGAGACCGCAAGGAGGAAGGAGGCCGTCCGTGCTCCAGATTGCCTTCGCCGGAACCTTTTCGGCCCGCCTGGAAGGGGCGGTGCGCGCGCACCTGACAATGCCGCACGGCGTCATCGTGGCCGACGAGGCCGAAATCGTCCCGAGGCTCCCTGGCGTCGACGTGCTGGTCAGCATGGCGTTCACCCGGGAGATGGGCGCAGCGGCCAAACGCTTGAAGCTCGTGCAGGTCCCGGGTGCCGGCCTCGACCGGATCGACCGCTCGGCGCTGCCAGCGGGGGCGTGGCTGGCGAACGTCTATGGCCACGAAACTGGCATCGCCGAGTACGTCCTGGGGGCGATGCTCTCACTCACGCGCGACTTCGCCCGGATCGACGCCGCGCTGCGGCGCGGAGTCTGGGAGAGCCAGTGGGCGATCGGCGCCCCGTCGCCGCCAGGGTGGCCGGAGCTGGCGGGAAAGACTCTCGGCATCCTCGGCTACGGCCGGATCGGGCAGTGCGTGGCCCGCCGCGCCCGCGCGTTCGACATGAAGGTCTGCGCCATCCGCCGTGACGTCGCACGATCGGCGGACGACGAGCTGGCCCTCCTCGGCGGCCTGGAGATCCTCGACGAGGTCCTCTGGCGCGCCGACTATCTGGTGATCTCGCTGCCGGCCAGCTCCCAGACACGCGGGCTGATCGGCGAGAAGCAGCTGCGCTCGATGAAGCCCTGCGCGGTCCTCGTCAACGTGTCGCGCGCGGAGGTCATCGATGAGGAGGCGCTCTACCGTGCTCTCGCGGAACGGACCGTCGCCGGGGCCGCCCTGGACGTCTGGTACCGCTACCCGACGGCCGCCGGACCGACTCCACCCGCCCACCGGCCCTTCCACGAGCTGCCGAACGTCCTCATGACGCCCCACATCTCCGGCTGGACCGCCGGGATGCTGGAGGCGCGCGCGAGGCTCATCGCAGAGAACATTCGCCGGGCCGCGCGGGGTGAGCCTCCGGTGAATCTGATTCCGTCATGATCGGCGGCAAATCAGGGCTGGCGGCCATCCGCTGGCCCTTCTTTTACGGGTGGGTCATCGTGGCGGTGGCCTTCGTCACGATGGGCCTGGGCGTCAACGCGCGCACCGCCTTCTCGCTGCTCTTCCCGCCGATCCTCGCCGAGTTCGGCTGGGAGCGCGGGATGACGGCGGGGGCCTTCTCCTTTGGTTTCCTCGTCTCCGCTGCCCTGAGCCCCTTCGTCGGCCGACTCATGGATGGCCGCGGGCCGCGGGTCGTGATCGAGATGGGCGTGGGCCTCATGGCGGCCGGCTTGATGCTGGCTCCACTGGTGCGCGAGCCGTGGCACCTCTACGCCACGCTCGGGGTGCTCGTCGGCGGGGGCGCCAACTGCCTCTCGTACACCGGGCAGTCGCTCTACCTCCCTCACTGGTTCGTGCGCCGGCGGGGTCTGGCCATGAGCCTGGCCTTTTCCGGCGTCGGCGTCGGCTCGATCATCGTGCTGCCCTGGCTGCAGACACTCATCGGCGTCGCGGGCTGGCGCGCCGCCTGCTGGACCCTGGGCCTCCTGGTGCTGGTCCTGCTGGCGCCGCTGAACTTGATGTTGAGGCGGCGACCAGAAGATCTCGGGCTCGAGCCTGACGGCGATGGCGCCTCGGGCGGCGCCGCCACCAGCCCCGGGCGCTTGACTGTCGTGGACCTGGCCTGGGTCGCGGTGGACTGGACCCTCGGCCGTGCCATGCGCACGGCGCGCTTCTGGTGGATCGCGGCTGGCTATTTCTCGGGCCTCTTCGCCTGGTATGCGGTGCAGGTCCACCAGACGAAGTATTTGGTCGAGATCGGATTCAGCCCGACCGAGGCGGCCTGGGCGCTGGGCTCCGTGAGCCTGGTCGCCATCCCCGGCCAGATCGCGCTCGGCCACCTCTCGGACCGGATCGGACGCGAATGGGTGTGGACGGTTGGCAGCCTGGGGTTCGCGCTCACCTACGTGGCCCTGCTCCGGCTGAGCCATGCCCCGACACCGACGCTGCTCTACCTCATGGTGACCGCGCAGGGCCTGCTCGGCTACGGCCTGACCTCCGTGATCGGCGCCATCCCGGCCGAGATCTTCGAGGGCTCGCACTACGGAACCATCTTCGGCACCCTGATGCTGGCGTCGATTGCCGGTGGAGCCGCGGGGCCCTGGGTGACGGGCGTCCTCTACGACGCCACCGGCAGCTACAGGCTGGCGTTCTGGATCGCCATCGGCTGCAGCGGGTTCTCGGCCCTGGCCATCTGGCTGGCCGCGCCGCGCGAGGTGCGGGCCGTCGCGTGAAGACGCTTATCGGTGCGCGCGTTCCAGGAACCGCAGGGCGACGGCGGCGTGCAACGCGATCCCGGTGGCGAGCTCCGATTCGTTCACGAGCGTGCGGTTGGAGTGGTTGGGGTACACGGGCCCTTCGTCGGGCCGGCTCCCGAGCCACGCCATCGCACCGGGCACCCGCTGGAGGACGTAGGAGAAGTCCTCGCTGCCCATGATGGGATGGGCCGCCTGGCGCACGCGATCGGGGCCGAGGAGGTCGCGGGCGACCTCCAGCACGAAGGCCACGAAGTCCGCGTCGTTGACGGTGACGGGGTAGCCGCGCGTGATGGTCACGGTGGCCTCCGCTCCATGCGCATTCGCGATGCCCTCGGCGACCTGACGCACGGCCTCCAGCACGCGAGCCCGCGTCTCCTCGGACAGAGCGAAGGAAACATAAACGCCCATTCTCGGAAGTCCCCGCTCGCGACAGCGGGTGGCTCTTGCCCCCAGGTACAGCTCTTGCCGCCTCCCCAGGTAGAGGTGCGCGCGCTCGCCACGCCCCAGCTCCTGGTGGAGGTGAACGCGATCGGGTTCCTCGGCGGCAGCGCAGGCTGAGCCGGCGAAGCTGACCGGCAAGCTGGCCCTCGTGACAGGCGGCGCCCGCGGCATCGGCGGCGGCCAGGAGGGGCGGTTGAGGAGGGCCAGCTAGAGCGCCAGACCGGAAACCGAGCGTGTCCCCCTCGCGTTCGGCGAAGAAGACGCCATCGAGAAGGAGCGTGTGGAAATGGATGTTGAGATTCAATCCGCCGCCAAACCGCTGGATGACGGTCACGCATCCCGAACGGCCGTCGCGGATACCGTATCGTCGCGCGCGATGGCGCTGGCAACCGAGCAGCACCCGCACGTACACGCCGAGCACCGCGCGCGCCAGCCCGTGATCCCACGCCAGGAGATAGCGAAGGCGGTGAGGCAGACTGAGGACCCACTGGCGCACGGGCACACGCGGCAGCACGTCGTCGACGAGGCGGGCGGCGGACTCGGTCATGCGCCGGCCGCCGCAGCTCGGGCAGAAGCCACGGCCCTTGCAGGAGAACGGCACAAGCCGCTCGAACGCGCAATCGTTGCAGCGGAGGCGCGCGAAGCCGTGCGCCAGCACACCGCAAGTCAGGAAGTCCCTGAACTCCTGTTCCACGAACTCCGGTAGGGGCGATCCGTCAGCGTGACGTCGCGCCGTGTCGAGGAAGGCCTCCAGGTGCTCGTCGATCACGCGGTACAGTACTTCGTGCTCGGCATCGCGTGGCCGGTAGTCCGCGGCACCGAAGGGCATAGCGGCGACATAGACTCGGGATGGGGGGCGCCGACAATGCCCAAAGATGGATGCGCCACAGACATTGGGTCGGGCGGACCAGGACCGCTACCGCTTCGCCCGACCCGATGCGCGGCGATCGGCGGTGGCGGTTCCGGGTTAGGGAGATCGAGGTCGTTTGACCTCGGTTCGTGAGATCGGGCCACCGCCGTACGAATCCGGTTGGGGGCCACCACCGTCCGTCCTTGTGGCGTCTGGGGCGTCTAGGGCGGGTACGACGGACAGAGGGGTACACGACCCCGCGCCGGGGTTTCCCACCCCCGATACGCTCGGTCCGCCTGCATCCGTAGGGGCGGGATGAGCCCCCCTTCGATCCTGTCAGCGGGTGACGGCCCGCCCGTCCGGGGCGCCGTCTCCGACCGCGGCGGCCGTGCGGACATGCAGGTGCTGTTCGGGCACCGGAAAACCGGCGCTGCCGAACGCATCCCCGATGACGCGGCTGCCCTCCCGGGGTCCTCCCCGCGCCTACTTCTTCCAGTAGTGCGCCACCACGACCTCGATGGGCGGGCGAATCTTCTGGGCGTGGGGCACCGCCCGCGAGGCGAAGTCCCGCTGAGACTTGAGCACCTTGGCGAAGAACGGGTTCTTCTGGGCCTCGGCCTCGTACACCTTGTCGATGGCGGCCACCTGAGCCCGGAGGACGTCGTCCGGCGTCTTGAGGATCTTCACGCCGTGCTTCTTCTCGAAGTCCTCGACGGCCTTGCTGTCGAGGTCCACGCTGTAGGCGGTCATGCGGATGATCTCGGCCATGCCGGCCCACTTGACGATCGCCTTCAGGTCGGCGGGTAGCTCCTCCCACTTCTTCTTGTTGATCACGATCTCCTGGTAGGAGGCGGGCTGACGCAGATCGGGCATGTAGTAGTTCTTGGTGACGTTCTGGAACCCCATGAGGATGTCGTGGCTGGGGATGGCCCACTCGGCGCCGTCCACGGCTCCCCGCTCCAGGGCCGGGATGACCTCGCCGCCGGCCAGGGTCACCACGGAGATCCCCATCGTCTTCATCATCTCCATGCCCAGGCCCGAGGTGCGGAACCGCATCTTGCGCAGGTCGTCGAGGCTGTTGAACGGCTTCTTGAACCAGCCCAGCGGCTCCCAGTACGGCAGGCTGGTGGTGAACACCGGCACCACCACGTTCATCTTCAGCTCTTTCTGGAGCATCTCGTTGTAGAGCTCGAGTCCCCCGGCGGCGAACAGCCAGGACAGATACTCCTCGCGGTCCATGCCGAAGGGCCCGCCCGGTCCCGGCGCGAACAGGCCGGCCGCCGAGTTCTTGCCCGCCCAGTAGCCCGGCCAGGCGTGGGTGGCGTCGATGAGGCCCCGGTTGACGGCGTCGAGCACCTCGAACGTGCCCACCACCGTGCCGGCCGCCGACATCTCCCACTTGAGCCGGCCGCCCGACATCTCCTCGATCATCTTGGCCAGCTCCACGGCCGAGATGTGCAGGAGGTTGGTGGCCGGCCAGGCGCTCTGCACCTTCCAGACGAAGCGCTGTTGGGCGACCGCCGAGGACGGCCCGCGCCACAGGACAGCGGCGAGGATGAGGACGGG
>JBOHPM010000152.1:0-7291 GCA_050731715.1 Candidatus Rokuibacteriota bacterium | reverse complement strand
GCGCTGCGGGGCAAGACGATCATCAACCTGTTCTACGAGCCGTCCACCCGCACCCGCACCTCGTTCGAGATTGCCGGCAAGTGGCTCTCCGCCGACGTGGTGAACTTCGCCGCCAGCGGCTCCAGCGCGGCCAAGGGCGAGTCGATGCTCGACACCGCCAAGAACATCGCGGCCATGAGCCCGGACGTGGTGGTGGTCCGCCACTCCTCGGCCGGGGCCGCCGAGGTCCTGGCCCGCGAGCTGCGCTGCTCCATCGTCAACGCCGGCGACGGCGCCCACGAGCATCCCACCCAGGCCCTGCTCGATCTGCTGACCATCCGGGAGAAGAAGGAGCACTTCGAGGGTCTGCACGCGGCCATCATCGGTGACATCGCACACAGCCGGGTGGCCCGCTCCAACATCTACGGCATGCGCAAGCTGGGCATGGCGGTCACCGTGGCCGGGCCGCCCACGCTGATCCCGCCCTTCGTGCAGGAGCTGGGCGTCAAGGTGAGCTACCGGCTGGAGGATGCCATCCGCGACGTGGACGTCATCATGATGCTTCGGCTGCAGCACGAGCGGATGACGGCCGGCCTGATCCCCTCGCTGCGCGAATATTCGCGCTACTGGGGCCTCACCCTGGACAAGCTGCGGGCCCACGCCCGCCCCGACGTGCTGATCATGCACCCCGGCCCGGTGAACCGGGGGATCGAGATCAGCCCCGAGGTCGCCGACGGGCCCTACTCGGTCATCCTCGACCAGGTGGCCAAGGGCGTGGCCGTGCGCATGGCGGTCCTCTTCCTGCTCGCCGGCAGCCGCGGGGCGGAGAGCCCGGCATGAGCCTGCTAATCCGGAACGCGCGCGTCATCGACCCGGCCAATCAACTGGACGCCGCCGCCGACATCCTCATCGACGGTGACGTCATCAAGCAGGTCGGCCCGGGGCTGGCCGCCGGCGACGGGACCGAGGTCATCGACGCCACGGGCAAGGTCGTCTGCCCCGGCTTCATCGACATCCATACCCATCTCCGGGAGCCGGGCTACGAGTACAAGGAGACGGTGGCCACGGGCACCCGGGCCGCCGCGGCGGGCGGCTTCACCGCCGTGTGCTGCATGGCCAACACCGACCCCGTGAACGACAACGGCTCCATCACGGAGTACATCCTCGATCGGGCCCGGACCCAAGGCCGGGTCCACGTCTACCCGATCGGGGCCGTCACCCGGGGACTGCGCGGCGAGGAGCTGGCCGAGCTCGCCGAGCTGGCCGATGCCGGCTGCGTGGCCTTCTCCGACGACGGCCGCTGCGTGATGAACGCGGCCCTCTACCGGCGGGCCATGGAGTACACGCTGCCCTTCGGCGCGCCGCTGATCAGCCACGCCGAGGACCACGCCCTGTCGCGTAACGGCGCGATGAACGAAGGCGTGGTCTCCACGGAGCTCGGGCTGCCGGGGGCCCCGGCGGCCGCGGAAGAGACGATGGTCGCCCGCGACATCATCCTGGCCGAGCTGACGGGGGCCCACGTTCACATTGCCCACCTGTCGACGGCGGGCGCCGTGCGGCTGGTCCGGGACGCCAAGGCCCGGGGCGTGCGGGTGACCGCCGAAGTCACCCCGCATCACCTCGTGCTCACCGAGGAGGCGGTCCGCTCGTTCGATCCCAACACCAAGATGAATCCGCCGCTACGGACCAAGCGCGACCTCGAAAGCCTGCTGGAAGCCCTCGCCGACGGGACCATCGACTGCATCGCCACCGACCACGCCCCCCACGCGCTCAGCGAGAAGGAGGGGGAATACGACCGGGCCGCCTTCGGGGTGGTGGGCCTGGAAACGGCGGTGGCCGTGCTGCTGGACCGGTTGGTCCGCCCGGGGCTGCTGCCGCTCGACACCCTGGTGGCGCGCCTGTCGCGCGATCCCGCCCGACTGCTCAACCTGCCGGGCGGGACGCTGACGCCGGGGGCGCGGGCGGATGTCACGATCCTCGACCTGGAACGGGAACTCACCGTGGATCCTCCCAAGTTTCAATCCCGAAGCCGGAACACGCCGTTCACCGGCTGGCGGCTGCGGGGGAGCCCGTGGATGACGATCGTGAGCGGAAAGCGCGTGGGGCCGTGACCCCCGCGCTGCTCGTCTTACGTGATGGCCGCGTCTTCCGCGGCGAGGCCCTGGGGGCGCTCGGCGAGGCCTGGGGAGAGGTCATCTTCAACACCGCCATGTCGGGCTATCAGGAGATCCTCACCGATCCGTCCTACTGCGGGCAGATCGTCGCCATGACCTACCCGCTGATCGGCAACTACGGGCTGAACGCCGAGGACGCCGAGTCTCGGCGCCCCTGGGTCAGCGGGTTCATCGTGAAGGAAGCCTCGGTCGTATCGTCCAGCTGGCGAGCCGAGGTCTCCCTGGACACCTATCTCGCCGGCCACGGCATCGTCGGCATCCAGGGGATCGACACTCGCGCCCTCACGCGCCACCTGCGCGACCACGGGGCCCAGGACGGCATCGTCGCCTCGGGCGAGCTCGACGAGGCGCAGCTCCGCGAGCGTGCCCGGACCCTGCCCGGGCTCGTCGGCCGTGACCTGGTCCGGGAGGTCACCAGCGAGGCGCCGTTCACCTGGAGCGAAGGTCGCTGGGATCTGGGGCGCGGCTATCTGGCGCCGGCGCCCGGCCGGTGCCGCGTGGTGGCGTACGACGCCGGCATCAAGCTGAACATCCTGCGCCAGCTGGCCGCCGTGGGGTGTCAGGTGACCGTCGTCCCGGCCACCACGTCGGCCGACGCGGTGCTGGAGCTCGAGCCCGACGGCGTCTTTCTGTCCAACGGCCCCGGCGATCCCGAGGCCGTGGGGTACCTGGTCGAATCCGTTCGCACGTTGCTGGGCCGGGTCCCGATCTTCGGTATCTGCCTGGGACATCAAATCCTCGGCCTGGCCGCCGGGGGACGGACCTACAAGCTGCCCTTCGGCCACCACGGGGCGAATCATCCGGTCAAAGACCTCGCCACCGGCCGGGTCGAGATCACCGCGCAGAACCATGGCTTCGCCGTGGAGCCGGCCTCGGTGGAGCGCGCGGGGTGGATGGCCACCCACGTCAACCTCAACGACACCACCTGCGAGGGGCTGCGTCACCGCGAGTGGCCGGCGTTCTCGGTGCAGTACCACCCGGAGGCGTCGCCGGGGCCGCACGACGCCAATCACCTCTTCCACCGTTTTGTGGACCTGATGGTTCAGAAGGGAGGTTGAATTCCGCATGCCGCTGTACCTCATCTCCTACCGGAAGACGGAAGGAACGGGGCAGAAGCCCGAGTGGGCCTCCTTCACCACCAGGAGCGAGACCGCGCTCGAGTCCCACGCCATCCGCCAGCGGGTGGAGAAGCGCATGAGCGTGTTCGGGGAGCAGCTGTGGGGGAACGGCGAGATCGTCTTCACCGGCAACGGGCGCCTCGACGATGTCCTCTATCGCCGGGAAGAAGCCGTGCCGGAGGTCTCCATCGTGTACGGGCTGGTCGAGGAGTAGTGCCCAGGCGAACGGATCTCACCAGGATCCTGCTGATCGGCTCCGGCCCGATCGTGATCGGTCAGGCCTGCGAGTTCGATTACTCCGGCACCCAGGCGTGCAAGGCGCTGCGCGAGGAAGGCTTCGAGGTCGTGCTGGTCAACTCCAACCCCGCCACCATCATGACCGATCCCGAGATGGCCGACCGCACGTACGTCGAGCCCCTCACCCCCGAGGTCGTCGCCAAGATCATCGCGCGCGAGCGTCCCCAGGCCCTGCTGCCCACCCTGGGCGGCCAGACCGGCCTCAACCTCGCCGTGGCCCTCGCCGAGGACGGCACGCTGGCCCGCTTCGGCGTCGAGCTCATCGGGGCCAAGCTCGAGGCCATCCGCAAGGCCGAGGACCGCGATCTGTTCAAGCAGGCCATGCAGCGCATCGGCCTGGCCTTGCCCCGCTCCCGACAGGTCCGCTCCCTCGACGAGGCCCGCGAGGTCGTCCGCCAGATCGGCTACCCCGTGATCATTCGCCCGTCCTACACCCTGGGCGGCAGCGGCGGGTCCATCGCCTACAACCCCGAGGAGCTGGAGGACGCCCTCCGCTGGGGGCTGCAGCTCTCCCCGGTCGGGGCCGTGCTCGTCGAAGAGTCGGTGATCGGCTGGAAGGAGTTCGAGCTCGAGGTGATGCGCGACCTGGCCGACAACGTCGTCATCATCTGCTCGATCGAGAACGTCGATCCCATGGGGATCCACACCGGCGATTCCGTGACGGTGGCGCCGGCCCAGACCCTGACCGACAAGGAATACCAGGTCATGCGCGACGCCGCCATCGCCATCATCCGCGAGATCGGCGTCGAGACCGGCGGCTCCAACATCCAGTTCGCCGTCAACCCGACCGACGGCCGCCAGGTCGTCATCGAGATGAATCCCCGGGTGAGCCGCTCCTCGGCCCTGGCCTCCAAAGCCACCGGCTTCCCCATCGCCAAGATCGCGGCCAAGCTCGCCGTCGGCTACACGCTCGACGAGATCCGCAACGACATCACCCGCGAGACGCCGGCCTCCTTCGAGCCCGTCCTGGACTACTGCGTGGTGAAGTTCCCCCGCTGGGCCTTCGAGAAGTTCCCCGAGGCCGATCCCACCCTCACCACCCAGATGAAATCGGTGGGCGAGGTCATGGCCATCGGGCGCACCTTCAAGGAGGCCCTGCAGAAGGCGATCCGCTCCCTCGAGCAGGACCGCTGGGGGCTCACCCTGGACCGCCCGGTGGGCGAGGACGAGCTGCGCCGGCTCCTCAGCGTGGCCACGCCCGACCGCATGTTCGCCATCGGCGACGCGTATCGCGCCGGCCTGGGGACGGCGGAGATCCACCGGCTGACCCGGATCGACCCGTGGTTCCTGGAAAACATGCGGGAGATCGTGGCCTGGGAACTGGTGATCGCCGGGCGGGCCCTGGCCGAGCCGGCGGTGTTGCGCCGGGCCAAGCAGCTGGGATTCGCCGACCGGCGCATCGCCCGGCTCTGCCAGAGCACGGAAGCCGAGGTCCGCGCCTTGCGCCAGCGCCATGGCATCGTGGCCACCTTCAAGACGGTCGATACGTGCGCCGCCGAGTTCGAGGCCTACACGCCCTACCTCTACTCCACCTACGAGGACGAGGACGAGGCGCCGCCCACCGATCGCCCCAAGGTCGTCATCCTCGGCTCCGGCCCCAACCGCATCGGCCAGGGCATCGAGTTCGACTACTGCTGCGTCCACGCCGCCTTCGCCCTCCGGGAGCTCGGCGTGGAAGCCATCATGGTCAACTGCAACCCCGAGACCGTCTCCACGGATTACGACACCTCCGACCGCCTCTACTTCGAGCCGCTCACGCTGGAGGATGTGCTCAACATCGTGGACCGGGAGCGGCCGCAGGGCGTCATCGTCCAGTTCGGCGGCCAGACCCCGCTCAAGCTGGCCGTCCCCCTGCAGCAGGCCGGCGTGCCCATCCTGGGCACCTCGCCGAATGCGATCGATCGTGCCGAGGACCGTCAGCGCTTCAGCAGCCTGCTGACCGAGCTGGGGCTCACGCAGGCCGCCGGGGCCACCGCCCGCTCGCTGCCCGAGGCCCAGGCCATCGCCGCCCAGATCGGCTATCCCGTGCTGGTCCGCCCCTCCTACGTCCTGGGCGGGCGCGCCATGCAGATCGTCCACGACCTCGACGACCTGCAGCACTACGTGGCCCAGGCCGTCAGCGTCAGTCCGGAGCATCCGATCCTCGTCGACAAGTTCCTGGACGACGCCATCGAGATCGACGTGGACGCCGTCGCCGACGGCGAGCGCCTGGTGGTGGGTGGCGTCATGGAGCACATCGAGAAGGCGGGCATCCACTCCGGCGACGCCGCCTGCGCGCTGCCGCCCTACTCGCTGGGAGAGGATCAGGTGCGGGCCCTGCGGGTCCAGGCCAAGGCGTTGGCCCGGGCCCTCGGGGTCGTGGGCCTCATCAACGTCCAGTTCGCCGTGCGCAACGACGTGATCTTCGTCCTGGAGGTGAACCCGCGGGCCTCCCGTACCGTGCCCTTCGTCTCCAAGGCCATCGGCGTGCCGTTGGCCAAGGTCGCCACCCGAGCGCTGCTCGGGCACTCCATCGCCGACATCGCGTGGGTGGAAGAGCGAGAGCCCGCTCACATCTCCGTCAAGGAATCGGTCTTCCCCTTCATCAAGTTTCCCGGGGTGGACGCCGTGCTGGGACCCGAGATGAAATCCACCGGCGAGGTCATGGGCCTCGACGCCGATTTCCGCAAGGCCTATCTCAAGTCCCAGGTGGCGGCCGGCTCGGCGTTGCCGACCTCCGGCAAGGTCTTCATCAGCGTCAAGAACCGGGACAAGCGGCTGGTGATCACGCTGGCCCGGCGCCTGGTCGAGCTGGGATTCGGGCTGGTCGCCACCGCGGGCACCGGGCGGGTCCTGGAGCGCCACGGCATGACGGTCGAGCTGGTGCACAAGATCGCCGAGGTCTACCGGCCGAACGTGATCGATCTCATGAAGCGCGGCGAGATCGCCCTGGTGTTCAACACGCCCGAAGACGGCCACGCCCGCAAGGACTCGGCGGCCATTCGCCGCACGGCGGTGAGCCAGCAGATTCCCTACCATCTGACGGTGGATGGCATGCAGGCCGCCATCGGCGCCATCGAGGCGATGCTCAAGGGTGAGATCGCGGTACGCAGCCTGCAGGAATATCACGCGGGGACGCGTCCGCGATGAGCCCGCGCCTCCTCGATCCCGCCGAGCGGGTGCTGGTGGCGCTCGACGTGGAGAGCCTGGCCGCCGCCACCACGCTCCTCGACCGGCTGCACGGAGTGCTGAGCGGCTGCAAGATCGGCAACCAGCTCTTCACGGCCGCGGGGCCGGCGGCCGTCGAGGCAGCCCGCAAGCGCGGATATCGCGTCTTCCTCGACCTCAAGTTCCACGACATCCCCAACACCGTGGCGGGAGCGGTGCGCGAGGCCACGCGCCTGGGCGTCTTCATGCTGAACGTCCATGCGAGCGGCGGACTGGTCATGATGCGCGCGGCGGCCGAGGCCGCGGCCCGGGCCGCCCAGGAGCTCGGGGGCGAACGCCCGCTCTGCCTGGGCGTCACCGTGCTCACCAGCCTGGACCGCCGGGCCCTCGAGGTCGAGCTGGGCGTGGCCAGCACGGTGCCCGCGCAGGTGCTGCGTCTGGCGCGGCTCTGCCGTGAAGCCGGCCTGGACGGGTGCGTCGCCTCGCCTCGTGAGATCGGGCTCCTCCGGATCAACCTCGGTCGAGACTGGCTGATCGTCACGCCGGGGATTCGCGGGTCGGGGGCCGGTGTCACGC
>JBOHPM010000151.1:0-7314 GCA_050731715.1 Candidatus Rokuibacteriota bacterium | reverse complement strand
CAGCGCCCCCCGGCCCCGGGCCGCCGGGATGTTCGAGTAGTAGATGGCGAGCGCGCTCCAGCCGGTCAGGCCGATGAGCGCGATCCACAGCAGACTCTGGACGAGCCGGTGCGCAGCCTGGCGCATCT
Source organism: Candidatus Rokuibacteriota bacterium (assembly GCA_050731715.1). Classification (GTDB taxonomy): domain Bacteria; phylum Methylomirabilota; class Methylomirabilia; order Rokubacteriales; family CSP1-6; genus 40CM-4-69-5. The sequence goes on along the minus strand of JBOHPM010000151.1, from coordinate 7,186 downwards.
CGGACGAGCCTAGCCCGGGCGGCGTCACCCGGCAAGCGACCGCCGGCGTCATCAGCAACCGCGCCCCCGGGACGTCAGCGCGTCGCGGCGCGTCCGAAGGCGGCGAAAAGCGGATGCGGCCGGTCGGACGTCGACCGGAGCTGGGGCAGGAACAGCGTGGCCAGGAAGAACGTGTGGCGGGACAGCTCGACGATGCGGAGCTCCCCCTCAACACCAAAGCCCGACAGCCCCAGTCCCGCCTGCGTCAGCGCCGGGTGATAGGCGCGATCGACGCCGTAGTTGCAGCGATACTCCTCGAGGGCCGGCGCCGCCCCCCAGATGGCCGCGGCCCGGGTGTCGGGAACGATCGTGACCCGCTCCGCCTTGCCGACCAGCGAGCAGGCCAGCGGCGTGATCACGAGCCGCTCCCCCTGGGGATTGGACTCGGCGTGGTCGGCGTTCTCGAGCCCGAGAACGTTGCGCGCGAACTCGACGATCACGTGCTGGAACCCACCTCAGGTCGCGACCAGCGGCACTCCCCGCTCCCGCGCGAAGCGAATCGCGGCGAGCGCGCCCTCCATGCTGCGATAGGGGCTGGCCGGCGCGATGAAGAGACCGGTGTAGCCACCGATCCGCGCGGCGGGGGCATCCGGCCGCACCTCGATCGTGGGTACCCACTCGAACGAGAAGCCGGAGTGGGTGAGGGCCTGGTTGGTCGCCTGATGGGTCGGATCCTGGGGACGGAAGTCGCCCACGACCCCGATCCTCGCGCGTCCGATGCTCATCGCTCTCCTTCCCTTCCTCCGGCGGCCGCCGACAGCTCGCCGCAGCTTAGTCCGGGAACCCGGTCGGGACAAGACGCGGGTCCGAGTGGTCCCGGGTCAGGCTGGCGCGGATCACCAGTCCGAATGTGCCATCGCGGCCCCGAGCCGGCCACCGGCCCCGGCGAGAATGCCCGCCCAACCGCTGATTCGGCAGTTGGTATTGGCATTGCTTCCGCCTCCCGCGGGGCGCATCCGCCGTCTGCGGCCCGAGGAGGCGTGGCTGACGTGACACAGGCCGCTTCGCTCGCCGTTCCTGCGCTGCTCCTGTCCATCGCCGCCGGGCTGGCCATGGCCGGCCCGCTTCCCGACTGGCTGATCACCGCGGTGGACGTGGCACCCTTCGCGGTGTTCGGGGGCGCGGCCTCAGTGGGGATCTTGCTGCGCCGGGGCCGGCTCGTCCTCGGCATCGTCACCCTCGTCCTCGCCGACCTGGCGCTGGCGCAGGTCGGCGATCGCGCCATCGTCAACGCGGTGGGACTGCTGCTGCCCCTGAATCTCGCCGCCATCGTCTGGCTCCGCGAGGCGAGCATCGTCACCGCGCCGGGCGCGCTGCGGCTCGGCGTGATCCTGGCCCAGGCCGGCATCGTCACGACGCTCCGTCATCCCGAGCTCGCCGCTCTCGCGGAATTATTCGAGCGCCCGCTGGTGGACGTGAGCCTGGGCGCCTGGACGGCGCTGCCCCACCTCGTGCTGGCAGCGTTCATCGTCGGGCTGGGCCTGGTGCTGACCCGACTCGCGGTGAATGGCCGCCCGCTGCCCGCGGGCGTGGCCTGGGCGCTGGTCGCCTCCTTCCTCGCGCTGGACGGGGCTGGCGCCGGGCGTCCCGCGAACGTCTACTTCGTCACCGCCGGGCTGCTCCTCGTGGTCGGCGCGTCCCTGGAACCCTCGCGCTTCGCCTATGTCGACGACGCCACAGGCCTGCCCGGACGCCTCGCGCTCAACGAGGCGCTGCGGCGGCTGCGCCGGCGCTACCTGCTGCCCCGGCGTTACGCGCTGGCCAGCGTGGAGATCGACGAGTTCCGGCGGTTCCGCGAAGAGCACGGAGCCGACGCCGCCCGGCGCATGCTACAGCGCGTGGCCGAGGCCCTGGCCAAGGTCGGCGGAAGGGGACGCGCGTTCTATTGCGAGGGCAGCACCTTTGCCGTCGTCTTCCCGAGGGCCTCGGCGGCGGCGGCCGCGCGCCATCTCGACGTCGTCCGGCGTGCCATCGAGGTGGCGACGGTCGATGTCCGGGTGCCGGAGCGGCCCCGTCCCGGCACCCGGCCGGCGCGCGCGGGTGGAGTCGAATGGACCGTCGCGGTGACGATCAGCGGTGGTGTCGCCCAGCCGGACAGGCGCGGCGTCGATCCCCACGACGTCCTGCGCGCCGCCGGTCGCGCGCTGGACCGCGGCAAGCAAGCCGGCCTGAACCGCATCCTGGTGGCTTCCCCCGAAGCCTGACCCCCCTTCGTGCGCCCCGGGCTGGACTATCCCCCCGGCGGTGCTACACTGCACATCCACGCAGGAACAGTTGATGGCGACGCACATCCAGCCCCGGTACCGGTGCCCGCAATGTACGAAGCCTGTCGAGCGGGGCGAGCTGATCGTCTTCGCGGTGGGGGGGGCTGCTCCACCTGCGGTGCTTCTCGGAATCGGGGGAGGCCATCGAAGCGGTGAGCGGGTTCCTGCGTCGGCACATGCCAGCGCGTTTCTGTCACGTCTGTCTCAGTTCCGCGCTTCGCCTTCCTGCCGGTGATGGACAACGCGCGGTCCAGGCGCTCTGCGCTACGCCGGGCTTCTATATCGTCGTGGGAGACCGGTGCCGGGTGTGTGGCAGGCGCGGGTGACCGTCCAGTACGACGTGGAGATCGACGCCAGACCCCGGGCCGCCTGAACCGGCTACGGGCTCCTCACCGCGCTGTGCCCGTGGCCGACGCGCCATCGACCAGCCGCACCTCCTGACGCGGCAGCGGCACGCCGATGCCCGCCCTGCCGAAGCGCTCCACCAATGCCTCGTAGAGCTCAGCCTCCGCCGCCACGACGTCGGCCACTCGCACCCAGGGGCGAACGCCGAGCCTGACACCCAGGGGCTCGATCTGGGCGGTGCCCACCAGCGGGGCCGGATCCCTCAGCACCCGCGGATTCGCGGCGGCCACCTCGCGGGCGACGGCCAGGGCGCTGGAGAGGGCGGTCCCGTGGGGAACGACCACGCCGAGCTGTAGCTGGCGCATCGTCCCGTAGTTGTGGAGGATCTCGCCCACGATCTTGCGGTTCGGAATGATGATACGCGACCGATCGGGATGCACCAGCGTGGTGGAGAAGAGCTCGATCGTCGCCACGTCGCCCCGGACCCCGACGATCTCGATGTGCTCGCCCACGCGGAAGGGCTTCGTCACGATGATGGTCAGCCCGGCCACCACGTTGCTGAGCACGCCTTGCAGCGCGATGCCGATACCCAGGCCCGCCACGCCGATGCCGGCCACCAGCGGAGCAATCTGAAAGCCGAACTTGTCCAGGGCGATGACCAGCGCGAACAGGAGCACGAGGAGGCGGACCACGCGGACGATCAGGCGGCGCAGGGGTGGCTCGAGGGCCAGGCGCTGCAACGGCCGCTCGGTCAAGCTCCCCGCCCACCAGGCGATCAGGAATCCGGCCCCCAGGATCACGAGGGCGCCGACAACCTGGAACCCGTAGCGGATGGCGAGGTCGAGAATCAGCTCTTTGGGCGGCATGAGCAGTTCCTCCCTGGTCACTCCACGATGGCGATGGCGGGGACGGGGCTGCCATCGGCGCCTTCGAGCTCGAGGGGCAGCGCCACGAACCGGCACCGGGCAACGCCGATCCGGCCGAGGTTGGTCGGGTACTCGATCACCGTGACCCCGGCGGGGAAGAAGATCGCGTGCGTGGTGTACTCGTCGCGGGCGGGCCCTCGTTCCAGAACGTGCGGCCGGATGGAGAAGCTCAGGTCGACGATCCGCCTCGCCATCATCGCCCCCCGAAGACCGACTCCCCGAGCGCTTGCGACGCCTGGAGCAGACGCTGCACCCCGTCGTCGGCGCCGGCCTGAGCCATGCGTGGCTTGCCGTGATAATCGACGTAGACCTGCTTGAGGTACGTGACCTCGTCGAGGCCCGCGCCCTCGCGCCCGTGGCCCGAGTCCTTCACGCCGCCGAAGGGCTTGCCGAGCTCGGCCCCGGTGGTCCCCCGGCCGATGTACAGGATGCCGGTCTTCGCGCGCTCCATCGCCTTCATCGCGAGATCGAGCCGGTTGGTGAGCACGGCGTTGCTCAGGCCGTAGCGCGAGTCGTTCATGAGCCGGACGGCGTTGAGGAGCGCTTCCTCCCGATGGCCCCCGCTGAACGCGCTGAGACAGAGGACGGGGCCGAAGATCTCGTCCTGCATCGCGTAGTTCGCCGGATCGCGCGCCTCGATGAGGGTGGGCGGAAAGAAGTAGCCGCGCTCCCAGGCCTCCGGGGCCGCCAGGATCGTCGGGCGCGCGGCCCCCGGCGCGTTCTTGAGGGCAAAGCCTCCATAGACGCGCTGGCCGCCCTCGGCCAGGGCGCGGGCCACGCCGCGCTCCACGCGCTCGAGCTGCTCGGCGCTGACCAGCGGCCCCATCACGGTCGCCGGGTCCGCCGGGCTGCCGATCCGGAGGCCCTTGACGCGCTCCACGTAGCGCCGGCGAAACTCGGCGACGACGGTGTCCTGCGCGAAGACGGCGCGCAGCGAGACGCAGCGCTGACCCGAGTCGCCGCAGTTGGCCACCACAGCCTCGGCGACGGCGCGGTCGAGGTCGAAGTCGTCCAGCAAGATGATGGCGGCATGGCCGCCGAGCTCGAGGCTCACCGGCTTCCGCCGGCGGCCGGCAACCTTGCCGACCAGCCCGCCGGTCTCCGTCCCGCCCGTGAACATCACCTTGTCGTAGTCCCCCTCCTCGAGGGCGACCTTGCCCACCGTCTCTCCGCGGCCGTGCAGCACCTGGAAGACCCCGGCCAGCCGCTCGGCCCGATTCGCCCCGAGCTCGTCGGCGATGGCTCGGTGGATGAGGTAGCACAGGATAGAGAGCGTCGTCGGGGTCTGCTCGGATGCCTTCACGACGATGGCGTTGCCGCCCGCCAGCGCGGCAAAGACCTTCCAGGACGGCACCGCCAGGGGGAAGTTCCAGGGCGTGATGCCCAGGATCACCCCGTAGGGCTCGCGCATCGTGATGGAGAGCTTGTCGGGCATCTGGCACCGCGCGAAGCGGCCGGGCACCCGCGAGCACTCGCCGTGGTAGTGCCAGACAGTGTCGATCGTCTCTTGCACCTCGGCCTCGGCCCACTTCCCGAGCTTGCCGCCCTCCTGGATCATGACCCAGCTCAGCGGTCCGCGGACCTCGTGGAGGCTCTCGGCCACGCGGCGAAAGACGCGCTCCTTGTCCTGCTCGCCGACGTCGAAGTGCCAGTGCTCCTGCGCGGCCCGGGCCGCCTGGAACGCCTGGCGGATCTGCTCGGGCGAGGCGTCGCGCACGTGGGCGAGGACCTGCTCCGTGGCCGGGTTCACGACCGCCGACTCCCGCGTCCCGTCGCCGGCCACCCATTGCCCGGCGATCCGCATCCGGATCTCAGGCGGGCCACCGCGCGGGCGGGCCCGGCCGACAATCGCGTCGATCGCCTCCCGGAAGATCATCGCTGTTCCCCTGGGGCGCGCCCCTTTGTCGACGCCAGGGCATCCGTCCGGGCGGCCATGACGAAATCGTTCCGGTGGAGCCCGCGAATCGCGTGTGTCCACCAGGTCACCGTGACCCGCCCCCACTCGGTGAGCAGGGCGGGATGGTGCCCCTCGGCCTCGGCGAGGGCACCGACCCGGTCGGTGAAGGCGAGCGCGTCGGCGAAGCTCGGAAAGGTGAAGACGCGCTCCAGACGGGCGATGCCGTCGCGCTCAACCACCTGCCAGTCGGGGACCTCCCGCTTGAGGTCCGCCATCTCCGCCCCGGTCACCCGGGGTGAGTCGGCGCGGCAGGCGACACAGTGCTCGAGAGCCAGCGTGGGCATCGGGTGGTCCTCCCGGGCGGTCAGCGCCCTCCCCCTCGACCAGGGGCCGGGTTCCAGGAACATTCCACGATCCCGGGGCCGCGTCAATCGCGCAAGAGCCTCGACGCCGACGAAGGGACGGGGTAGGATCAGCGCACCCTCGTCCAAGGAGCGCGCCATGACGAACGGCCTCATCTCCGGCGACAATCACATCGACCTCACCTACTGCCCGCCCGATCTCTGGTCGGCGCAGGCCCCGGCGAAGTGGAAGCTGCTGGTGCCCAGGGTGGAGGAGATGGAGGACGGCCGGCACTGGTTCGTGGAGGCCCAGGACCGGGGCATGTGGAACGGCGTGGGCCCGGGCTTCCTCAAATACACGCCGGGGATGTTCGGCCACATCGACGAGATGAAGGCCCTGGGCTTCGAGTGGGACTACCGGGCCGGCGCCCGGCCCCGCCCCACGACGCCCGAGCTGCGCCTGGCCGATCTCGACCGCGACGGCGTCGACGCCGAGATCGTCTACGGGTGCCTGATGATGAGCGACCTCATCGCCAGCGGCGAGCGGCGGGCGTGGGCTGACGCCGTCTACAACGACTGGGCTGCCGACTTCGCCCGCCGCTCGGATCCGAACCGGGTGTTCCCGCTGGCCATGGTCCCCAACAACGATCCCAAGGTGGCGGCGGCCGAGATCCGGCGCTGCGCGAAGTTGGGGCTGCGCGGCGGCGAGCTGGCCTTCAAGCACCTGAGCGTGCCACTCTATCAGCACGACTGGTACCCGCTCTGGGAGGCGGCCGCCGAGTGCCGGTTCCCGATCTCGTTTCACTCCACCGGCTTCAAGGGCCTGCGCACGCCGGACACACCGGAGCTCGAGCAGCAGTACACGCGGCAGTGGCGGCTCGTGCGCTCCACGCTGTTCCAGCTCGACACCATGGAAGTGCTGGTGTCGGTCATCGCCTCCGGCGCCTGCGAGCGGTACCCGGAGATGCGGTTCGTCCTCGGTGAGTCCGGCGTGACGTGGCTGCCCTACGTCTTCGACCGGCTGGACACGGAATACGAGGACCGCGCTCGGGCCCTGGGCTTCTCGCTCAAGCCCAGCGACTACTTCCGGCGGCAGGGCTACGTCACCTATCAGCAAGACCAGTACCTGGAGCCGATCATCCCGCTCATCGGCGAGGACAACATCATCTGGGGCGCGGACTATCCCCATCCGGACTGTCTGTGGCCACACTCGCGGCTGCTGCTCGACAAGCACCTGGGCAGCCTGTCCGAGCGGATCCGGCGCAAGCTCACCCACGACAACGTGGCCGCGCTCTACGATCTGCCCCAGCGGGCCCGGTGAAGCTCTCGATCGAGTTTCCCAGCGTCGCCTACCGGGAAGGCCCGGAGGCGGTG
>JBOHPM010000150.1:0-7367 GCA_050731715.1 Candidatus Rokuibacteriota bacterium | reverse complement strand
TGGCCTTGACGACCCCCAGGTGGTGGGCGGCCCGCGCGGCGATCGGGGGCAAGTGGGTGACGCAGAGGACCTGTCGCCCCGTCGCCGCCGCGGCCAGCTTGTCGGCCACCACCGCCGCCACCCGGCCTCCGATACCCGCATCGACCTCGTCGAAGACCATGGTGGGTATGCGCTCGGCGGCGGCCACCACGGCCTGCACGGCCAGCATCGTCCGCGAGAGCTCCCCACCCGAGGCGATGCGAGCCAGGGGCTTGGCCTCCTCACCCGGGTTCGCCGAGAAGCGGAACTCCACGCGGTCGAGCCCGCGAGCCGTGACCTGGTCCTCGCCACCGCGCTCCACGGCGAGCTCGAACCGCGCGCGGTCCATGCCCAGCCCGCGGAGCTCACGTTGCACGAGACCGCCCAGACGGTTGCCCGCACCCACCCGGACCTGAGACAGCGCGGCGGCGCCGGCCACGAGCTCCCGGCGGGCCTCGTCCAGGCGTCCCTCCGCGGCCGCCCGCACCTCCTCGTGGCGCTGCAGGCGCTCCAGCTCGCTCGCGGCCGCGTCCCGGAAGCTCAGCAGGGCCTCCTCGGTGTCGCCGTACTTGCGCTTGAGGCGCCCCAACGCGTCGAGCCGGTCGTCGATGACTTCGCGGCGAGCAGGGTCGGCCTGCCCCCGCTGGTGCAAGGCCCGAACGGCGAGCAGCGCTTCCTCCAGGTGGGCTGCAGCCGTGTCGAGCAGATCGGCCGGGGCCCCGCACGCCGCGTCGATACGACTCAGCTCGCGGAGCAGCCGGGCCGCGCGAACCACCCGTCCGGCCGCCGCCTCGGGGTCCTCCGCGACCAGGGCGGCGGACTCGGCGAGACCCTTGGCCAGCCGCTCGGCGTGCTGGAGCCGTCGGCGCTCGTCTCGCAGCTCCTCTTCCTCACCGCGACGGATGCGTGCGGCCTGGAGCTCCGAGAGCTGGAAGCGCAGGAGGTCTTCACGCTGGGCGCGATCGCGCTCGGCGGTGCGGAGGCGTTGCGCCTCTTCCCCGGCCGCGCGGTACCTCTCGAACAGTCCGGCCACCTCGGCGGCGGCCGGCTCCGCCTCGGCGAAGCGATCGAGGAGATCGAGCTGCCACGTCGGCTCCAGCAGCCGCTGGTGCTCGTGCTGGCCGTGGACGTCCACCAGGCCATCGCCGAGGCGCTCGAGGAGCCCAACCGTGACCGGGGAATCGTTGACGAACGCGCGGTGCCGGCCGCTCCGGCTGAGCTCCCGCCGGATGACGATCCGGTCGTCGTCCAGGGCCAGGCCGGCCGCCTCCAGCGTCGCCGCCAGGCCCCGTGGGCCGGCGCCGGCGAATACCGCCTCCACGGTGGCGGTGTCGGCGTCGGCCCGAATGACGTCGGTCTGGGCGCGGGCCCCGCGGATCAGGAGAATCGCGTCCACCAGGATCGACTTGCCGGCTCCGGTCTCGCCGGTGAGGACGTTGAGACCGGGCTGGAAGGGCACGGTGACGGTCTCGATGACGGCGAAGTTCTTGATCCGGAGCTCACGCAGCATTCGCCGACGATGCTAGTGGACGACCGGCGAGCGCTCAAGCGGTATCAAGAACTGGGCACGGGCCCCGGGCTATACGTCAGCGCTCGCCCCACTTGAGCTTGGTGCGCAAGACGGAGAAGAAGTGCTTGTGCGGGAAGCGGACCAGCCGGATGCGCGATGCCGCCTGCGCCACCTCGACCCGATCCAGCTCGCGGAGCGGCACCCCCACCTGCCCGTCCAGGGTGAGCACGACCTCCTGATTGGTGAGCACCGCGACCTCGATCCGCTGACTTCCCGGCAGCACGATCGGGCGGTTGGTGAGCGTGTGCGAGCAGATAGGGGTCAGGACGACGGCGTCCATCGTCGGAAACAGGATGGGCCCACCCGCCGACAGCGAGTAGGCGGTGGACCCTGTGGGGGTGGCGATGATGAGGCCATCGGCCCGATAGTCGATGGCTGGCTCGCCGTCGACGGACACCCTCAGATCGATGATGCGGCTCATCGCCGCCTTCATGATGACCACGTCGTTGAGCGCCAGGTAATTGCCGGCAATACTGCCGCCCCGGTGCAGCCGGGCGGACAGCATCATCCGTTCCTCCACCGCCATCCGGCCGGCCAGGAGTGCTTCCAGGGCGGGCGCCATCTCGTCCAGCGTGGTGGCGGTGAGGAAACCGAGCCCGCCCAGGTTGACCCCCAGGATGGGAACTCCCAGATCGCCGACAGCGCGGGCCACCGAGAGCAGCGTGCCGTCGCCGCCGAGCACCACGATGACGTCGACCTGACCCGGGAGCTCGCTGCGGCCGGCCTGGGCCACCGAGAGGTCGGGAACGAGGCTGGCTGTTTCCTTGTCGACGAGGACGGCGAGGCCGCGGGCGCCCAACCAGCGAATCAGCCGCTGGACCACGTCGGGGGCCGCCCCGGCATCCGGCTTGGCGACGATGCCGACTTTCTTCACAGGCTCGCCTCGAAGGGCCCCCTTCACAGGCTCGCCTCAGACGCTGGGGTCCCAGCCCCAGTCCGTCTTGCGGCGCACACTACGGTTCACGCGAGCGCCTCGACGGTGCGATTGATCAGCGTCTCGATGTCGGCAGCCGTCCGGCCCTGGGAGGAGATGTGCAGGAAGAATTCGCGATTGCCCTTCGGCCCGCGCAGCGGCGACGCTGACACTCCCAGCACGTGCCAGCCCCGCAGGACGGAGTAACGGGCCAGGCGGGCCACCACGCTCCGGTGCAGTGCCGGGTCGCGTACCACGCCTCCCTTACCCACGTGCGGGCGGCCCACCTCGAACTGCGGCTTGATCAGCATGATGACCTCGGCCCGGGTGGCGAGTACGCCGAAGACCGCGGGGAGGACCTTCTCCAGGGAGATGAAGGCCACGTCGATGACCGCCAGCGACGGGTGCTCGGGAAAGATCCGGGGGTCGAGAGCCCTGGCGTTGGTCTTGTCCATCACGACCACACGGGAGTCGCGACGCAGGCGCGCGTCGAGCTGACCGCTGCCCACGTCGACCGCGTACACACGGGCCGCCCCCCGCTGGAGCAGACAATCGGTGAAGCCCCCGGTCGAGGCTCCCACGTCGATGCAGATACGCTCGCCGACGGGCAGATTGAAGTAATCGAGCGCATGGGCCATCTTCTCGCCACCGCGACTGACGTAGCGCGAGCGATCGTGCAGCTCGAGCTCCGCCTCGGCGGCTACGAGGGCTCCCGCCTTGTCCACACGCTCGCCGTCGACGAACACGTCGCCGGCCAGGATCAGCTTGAGGGCCTTCTCCCGGCTCTCGGCCAGGCCTCGTTCTACCAGTAGCCGATCGATCCGCATGCGCACGGCCATCGGGCCCATATTATAGGCGAGCGGGCCGGCGGGGCCGCAGAACAAACAGGAGGACGAGGCCGGCGACGAAGCCGCCGATGTGGGCAAACCACGCCACACCGCCCACATCTCGTCCCGCCCCCGCGATGCTCCAGGTAATCAGCCCGTTCAGGACCTGCACCACGATCCAGAACCCCAGGACAATCACCGCGGGAACGTAGATGAACCGGATGAAGAAGCCAAAGGTGATGAGGGTGAGCACACGCGCATGGGGGAAGGCCGGGAGATAGGCCCCCAGGACTCCGGAGACCGCGCCGCTGGCCCCGATCATGGGCACCGTGGAGTCGGGGTGGATGAGGGTTTGGGCGGCCACCGCCGCCGCGCCACAGATCAGATAGAAGAGCAGAAAACGGCCGTGACCCAGCATGTCCTCGACGTTGCTACCGAAGATCCACAGATACAGCATGTTGCCCCCGATATGGAACAGGCCGCCATGCAGGAACATCGATGCAAAGACGGTGAACACCGGCGGGGGAAAGGTCGTGACCTGCGGGCAAGTTCCGGACAACCGGCACGGGATCACCCCGAATTCGACGACGAACTCCTGTCCAGCCTGAAGCGCTTGTGGCTCCGGGCTTAGCTGGAGCGAGGCCTGGTAGAGGAAGGCCGCGATACTGGCCCCGATGAGCCCCACCGTGACGAAGGGGAACGTGCGTCGGGGAAGGTCGGTCCGCAGCGGCAGCATCAGCGGGGCTGGAGCACGACCACGGTGGGCTGGCTCAGGACTCGCTCGGCGACGGCACGGACGTCGGCCGCCGTGACGGCCTCTACCGCCCGCGCATAGCGCTCGGGGAAGTCCCAGCCAGCGCCGACGACTTCGAAGAACGCCAGGTACCATGCGTGGCGGGCGTTCGTCCGGCGGTCCATGGCCTGAGCCCCCAGGACGTAGGCCTTGGCGCGGTCGAGCTCGGCGGCGCTGACACCATCGACCCGCACCCGGGTGAGCTCTCGCAACATTCCTTCCTCGGCTGCCGTCGTGTTCTCGCGCGCGGTGCCCAGGTACGCCACGAAAGGCGCCGCCCCGACGCGGGAGGGACTCAACACCCCTACCGAGTAGGCGAGCCCACGGCTCTCACGAAGCTCGAGGAAGAGCCGCCCCGCCATGCCGCCGCCCATGAGAGCGCCGAGCACTCTTGCCGCGGGGTGGTCGACCTCGCTAAGGCCCGGGGCCAGGAAGCCAACCATGATCTGCGCCTGTTGGGCCGGCCGCTCGAGCACCCGTCGAGCCCCCGACGCCACTGGCGGGGACGGCAGCGCGGGCGGAGCCGAGGGACTGGGCGACAGCTTGCCGAAGAGGCGCTCGGCCGCGCGGCGGACCTCGTCACGCTGGATCCGACCGCTCACCGCCAGCACAAGAGTGTCCGGTCGATAGATGGCGCGATGGTGGGCGATCAGCTCATCGGCGGTGACACGACCGACGACATCGGGGCGGCCGAGGGCCGGCCAGGCGTAGGGGTGGCTGCCATACAGACCCTCGAGGATCGCATCGTAGGTGAACGGGAACGGAGCATCGGACCGCGTCCGGAGCTGGCTCAAGATCAGTCGGCGCTCCTTGCTGACCTCGTCCGGATGCAGGGTGGGGGCCAGCGCCACGTCGGCGACGAGGCCCAGCAGCGTCCCCCAGTAGCGGGCCAGCGCCGTGCCCCGCACCTCGGCGTATTCCACGTCGCCGCTGCCGTCCAGGGAACCCCCGATGAGCTCGGCTGCCTCCACGAGCTGCTCCGCGCTCCGGCCGGCTGCGCCTCTGAGCATGGCCCGGTGCAGGAAGTTCGTGGTACCCGCGGTGGCCGGGCCCTCGAGCCCAGAGCCGGCCCGGACCTGAAGCGAGACGGCAACCACACCGGCGTCGGGATCCTCGCGAACGAGCACGCGCATCCCGTTCGCCATGGTGTAGCGCACCACCGGTTCGGTCCGAGCCGGACCCGCCACGGGAAACGCCAGCGCCATGATCAGGACCGAGGCCAGGACGCCACGCCGCGTCATGGACTCCCCTGCGGCCGGAAGACCACGCGAGCGAAGTGCGCGAGGTCAAGATAGCGGCGGGCAGCCGCCTGCACCTGCTCCCGCGTGACCGCGCGCAACCGGTGAAGGTAGGCCTCCTCCTCCTCGAGCCGCCACACGGTGACGGCGTGTCCCAACACGCCGGCCCGCCCTTCGGCCGTCTCGGCCCGAAACTCGCGTTGAGCCTCCTCGGCGGTGCGGGCCCGCTCGAGCTCGGCGGCGGTCACCCCCGCCTCGCGCACGCGCCGGATTTCCTGCCAGATCTGCGCCTCGACCTCGACGAGGTTCGCCGGCTCGAGCTGGGCGGTGAGCGTCACGATCCCGGATCCTTCGAGTGCCGAGTACCCGGTGGCGATGGTATTGACGAGCCCCAGCCGCTCGCGCAGGCTGCGGGTCAGCCGAGAGCCCCGGCCTTGCCCCAGGATGTTCACCAGCAGGTCCACCGCCGGGGTGTCGGCGTGATCGATCTTTGGCGCGTACCAGGCGAGGCCGATGTACGCGTGCGACCCCGGCCGCTGCAATTCGACGTGGCGGGGCCGGCCCTCCGCGGTCGTCGGTGGTAACCGACCGGTTCCGCTCCTGGTCAGCCGCCCGAACGCGCGGGTGGCGGTCGCGAGAACCTCGGCGGGATTCACGGCGCCGACGACCACCAGGGTGAAGGCCTCGGGAACGTAGTGGCGTCGGTAAAAGCGCAGGAGCTGCTCCCGCGTGAGCCCACGGATCAACTCCGTCGTGCCGATGATGGGGCGTCCGTACGGGTGTCCGTCGAAGGCGGCGCTGTACAGCTGACGCCCGAGAAAGCGCGTCGGGTTGTCTTCCGACAGCCGCATCTCCTCGAGGACGACCTTTTTCTCACGCTCCAGGAGCGTTTCATCGAGGCTGGCGTTGACGCTGATATCCGCGAGCGTTTCGATGCCGGCCAGTACTCGGGGGGCTGGCAGGAGCATGTGGTAGTACGTGTAGTCGAACGACGTCGCGGCGTTCATCCGGCCCCCGACGCCCTCCACCTCGCGGTCGATGAAGCCAGGAGGTCGTGTGATCGTACCCTTGAACAGCAGGTGCTCGAGGTAGTGGGCCAGGCCGAGCTCGCCGGCGGTTTCGTCACGGGCGCCGGCTTGCACCCAGAGCTGCAGCGCGACAACCTCGCTGCGCCGATGCTCTTCGATCACGACCCGAATCCCGTTGGCAAGCACATGACGGCTGGCGGTGGGCGGACGGTTCGACGGGACTGTCGGGCCGGTCGCGCATGCGCTGAAGCCGGTGAGCACGAGCAGCGCGAGCGCGGTGCGCGCGAGCCGGGACATCAGGTCCCAAACCTACCATAGCCGCCGGGCAGAATGTCGCGAGCGCGGTGCCCGAACCGCCGGGCACATCGCCCGGAGGCCAGGGTCGATCGTGCTGTAACATGCAGGAACATCGACACTTTCTGGACTCCGATAGCTGGCACTGACCTTGCCTCTCATCACCCCGAGCAGACGGGCCCGGGTTCGGAACGCAGGGGGTGGGAGGTTCCGGCAGGCAGACTGGGAGTTACCAGGGAGTCAACGCCGTTCAAACACGCAGTCGAAGGGAATGGAAGACGATGAGGAAAGTGTTTGCTGCACTCATGAGTGTGGTGTTCTTCACCAGCCTCACCGCGCTTGCCGAAGCGCAAGCTTGCCCGCCTGAGGTGGCGAAGGCGAAACAGATGCTGACACAGAAGGCGGGGATGGCCAAGACTCAAGATGTCCAGGCCCCGCGCTCGCTGGCTGGCGCTCGTGGTCAGGATGCCCAGGCTCCGCGCGGTCAGGATGCTCAGGCCCCGCGCGGTCAGGATGCCCAGGCTCCGCGTGGTAGGGATGTGCAGGCCCCGCGCTCGCTGGCTGGCGCTCGTGGTCAGGACGCTCAGGCCCCGCGCGGTCAGGATGCTCAGGCTCCACGTGGTCAGGATGCTCAGGCCCCGCGCGGTCAGGACGCTCAGGCCCCACGTGGTCAGGATGCTCAGGCC
>JBOHPM010000149.1:0-7424 GCA_050731715.1 Candidatus Rokuibacteriota bacterium | reverse complement strand
GAGGAGTGGACGCACGCCAACACCGTCGCCGAGCTGGCCGACGGCAATCTCGTGGTCAGCTTCCGGAACATCTCCACCGTCGTCATCGTCGATCGCCGCACCGGCGCCATCGTCTGGAAGCTCGGCAGCCCCCCGCTGGCCCAGCAGCACGATCCCCGCCCGCTGGCCAACGGCAACCTCCTGATCTTCGACAACGGTCCGCATCGGCGCGATCATCCGGCGCCGTACTCTCGGGTGATCGAGGTCGATCCCCAGAGCGGCGCGATCGTGTGGGAGTATCACGATCAGTCGCTCTTCGACTTCTTCAGTCCCTACATCTCGGGGGCCCAGCGCTTGCCCAACGGCAACACCCTGATCTGCGAGGGATGCGACGGCCGGATCTTCGAGGTCACGCCCGACGGTGCGGTCGTGTGGGAGTACGTGAACCCCTATTTCTTCGTGGAGCCAGGCCGCCCGGGGTTGAACAACTGGGTGTTCCGCGCCTTCCGGTATACGCCGGGGGAGATCGAGCGCGCCCGCCAGGGGGCGCCCTGAGGCCAGGGAGGGAGAGCATGCCGGAAGGAACCGACCTCTTCGAGATCATCCACACCACGCGGGCCATGCGGCGCCTGAAGCCAGACCCCGTCCCCGACGCGTTGATCAAGAAAATCCTCGAGGCGGGCGTGTGCGCCGCCAACGGCGGGAACACGCAGCGCTGGCGCTTCCTCGTCATCAAGGATACCGAGATCAAGCGGAAGGTGCAGGTTCACTACAAGCGGGCCTTCGACGAGGTGATCGGGCCGCGCTATCTCAACAGCCCCCCGCCCGCCGGCGTCAGCCACGAGCGTTACGTGCGGCAGCACGCGGCCGTTCAGTACCTCACCGAGCACTTCCACGAGGCCCCGGTGTGGATCGTGGCCTGCCTCGAAGAGGGGGCGGCGCCAACCCGGGCCTCGGGCGCGTCCATCTACCCCGCCGTCCAGAACATGCTGCTGGCGGCGCGGGCGCTCGGACTCGGGGCGACACTGACCACGCGGCACCTGCTGCACGAGAAGGAGGCGGAGGCGGCACTGGGCCTGCCCCCTGGCGTGCACTCCTACGCCATCCTCCCCATCGGGTACCCGCTGGGGCGGTTCGGTCCCGTCGGTCGCGGCCCCCTCGCCGACGTGGTCTATGAGAACCGATGGGGGCAGCCCTACCGCGGTCTCTGACGCCGGGAGGCTTCAGAAGGAGAGTCCGAAGCCCACGGTGACGTTGACGTCCTCCTTCGAGAAGCCGACGTCGGCCCGGAACATCGCCGTGCGCTCCAGGCTGAAGCGCAGCCCGAGGCCATAGCTCGTGTGCATGCGGGCGGATGGCAGATCGTCCAGCCCGTCGGCGACCGTCCCCACCTCGTAGAACAGCGCCATGCCGACGCGCTCGATGCGGATGGTGTCGGTGAGGGCGAAGCCGCGGGGGACGACCCAGAAGCGGTATTCGGCCACCGCGTGCCAGCTGGAGTCGTCGGTGAAGCGGTTGGCGATGTACCCGCGCAGCGTATCGCTGCCGCCGAGGCTAGGGCGATCGTAGAAGGGCAGATCACCGACGCCGGCCTCCACGGCCAGGCCGAGGGCAAGGGTGTCGGTGGGCGGGTGCTCCTCCCGCGCGTCACCGCCGCGGTGGAAGAGCGGAGGCAGGCGGAAGGCCAGGTTGCCGTAGGCCGTGGCCACGGCCCCGACGCCGCCCCCGCTCTGCCACAGCGGCGCGTCCACGAACACGCCGAGCTGCCAGCCTGCGTGCGGCTGGTGCTGGCTGTCGCGGGTGTCGTAGCGGAGCCCGGCGCTGAGGACGAAGCTCGTGTGACCGTCGCCGTCGGCGAAGAGCCCGGGGAACACGTCGTCGGTCGTCGGCTGTCCCGAGACTCGGCCGGGCGCCAGGTTGTGGTGCTCGCCCCGCGCGCCCGCGCTGGCAATCCAGTTACCGCCGGCCTCGGGCAGGGCCAGCTCGCCGCGGACGCCGAGGTCGGTGACCTCGTCGGTGTAGCTGGTCTCGTCGTCCTCGCGGGTATTCGGCCCCAACCCGTAGAACCGCCGGGTGAGGCTCTTCTCGTATCCACCGAAGGCGCCGATGCGGCTGCGCTCCTCGACGAGCACACCACCCTCGGGAAGATTGCGATGGTGGAGCCAGCGCCGCCAGATCAGGCGGTACCTCTGCTGTCCCTCGGTGGTGTACGAGAAGAAGGCGCCCAGGAACTCCCGCCGCCGCTCGTTGCGGAAGTCGATATCGGTGAGCGCGATGCCGCCGCCGGCGCCGATGTCCTGCTCGTAGAAGAACTGCGGGGCGACGAAGCTCGAGACGAGGAAGCGCTCGAAGACGTTGCCCGGCTTGATGCGGCCCTCGGGCAGGTAGCGCCAGCGCTCGGGATTGGGCAGATCGTCGGGCAGGGGGACCTTGGGAATGCGCCCGCTGGGCTCCATGCCCTGGAGCGGGTCGTGCCGGCGTGGCTCGGCGGGCTGCGCCGCGGCCGTCAGCGCGGTGGCCACGAGGGCCAGCCCGAGGGCGACGGCCAGCGGGGAGCTCGACGCCCGACCTATTTCTCGGTCTCGACGAGGCCTTTGACGAACCACCGCTGCATGAAGAGGATCACCGCCACCGGAGGCCCGAGGGCCAGCACGGTGGTTGCCATGATGAGGTTCCAATCGGTCTGGGCGTCGCCGGTGCCGATCATCTTGGTGATGCCGATCACGATGGTGTCCATGCTCTGGCTGGTGGTGATCAGCAACGGCCACAGGTACTGGTTCCAGCCGTAGATGAACAGGATGACGAAGAGCGCGGCGATGGTGGTCCGCGACAGGGGCAGCGCCACGCTCCAGAAGAACCTGAGGGGTCCGGCGCCGTCGATCTTGGCGGCCTCCACCAGCGTGTCGGGAATGGTGAGGAAGAACTGGCGGAAGAGCAAGGTGGCCGTCGCCGAGGCGATGAGCGGCAGGGTGAGTCCGCCGAAGCTGTTCACCAGGCCCAGGTCGGCCACCACCTTGAAGGTGGGGATGATGCGGACTTCCACCGGGAGCATGAGGGTGACGAAGATCATCCAGAAGCAGACCAGCCGCAGGGGAAACTGAAAGAAGGCGATCGCGTAGGCCGAGATGATGGAGACGGTGATCTTGCCAGAGGCGATCACCAGGGCCATCACCAGGCTGTTGAGCAGCATGCGGGCCACGGGGACGGCCTTGACGCGCTGGCCGCTGCCCTGGCTCCAGGCCTGGGCGTAGTTCTCGGCCGCGTGGGGACCGGGGTAGAGCGGCAGCTCACCCCGGGCGATCGTGGCGGCGTCGTGCGTGGAGCCGATGACGGCCAGGTAGACGGGGAAGGCGAAGAGGACCACGCCCAGCCCCAGCACGGCATAGGTCACCCACGCCCGGACACCGCGCGTCTCCACCATGGTTGCCGCCCGCGCTCAGTAGTGCACCCGCCGCTCCACGTACCGGAACTGGACGGCGGTCAGCACGATGACGAACAGCATGAGCACCACGGATTGGGCCGACGAGCTGCCGAGATCGAGGTTGACCACGCCGTCCACGTACACCTTGTAGATCAGCGTCTCGGTCGCTTTGGCCGGGCCGCCGCCGGTCAGGGCGTGGATCACCCCGAAGGTGTCGAAGAAGGCGTAGACGATGTTGACGACCAGCAGGAAAAAGGTCGTCGGCGACAGGAGGGGAAACACGATGTTCCAGAAGCGCCGGCCCGGACCGGCGCCGTCGATGGCCGCGGCCTCGATCACCGAGCGCTGGATCGCCTGCAGCCCGGCCAGGAAGAAGACGAAGTTGTAGCTCACCTGCTTCCAGGCCGCGGCCACGACCACCAGCAGCATGGCCTGGTCCCCGTTCAGCTTGTAGTCCCAGGCCACGCCGGCCTCGCGCAGGCCCCGGCCCAGCACCCCGATGGTGGGGTGGAAGATGAACAGCCAGAGCGCGGCACTGACGGCGGGGGCCACCGCGTAGGGCCAGATCAGGAGGGTCCGGCCCACCTCCGTGCCCCGGACCCTCCGCTCGGCCAGCACGGCCAGGAGCAGGGCCGAGCTCATCGAGAGCAGCGTCACCGCCGCGCTGAAGAGCAGGGTGCGCCCCACCGCATCGACGTAGAGGGGATCGGAGAGGACGGCGCGGAAGTTCTCGAGCCCGACGAAGCGCTGCCGGAGCCCGAAGGCGTCCTGGACCAGGAACGACTGGTGGATGGCCTGCCCGGCCGGCCAGAAGAAGAAGACCAGCGTGATGAGGATCTGGGGAGCCAGCAGCACCCCGGGCAGCAGCCGGTTGTCGAAGATCGCGCGTCTAGGCAATCAGCGGTTCGCCCGCTCGAAGTTGCGCAGGACCACGTTGCCGCGCTGCACCGCGCTGTCCAGCGCCTGCTGGGCGGTCTGCTGGCCCTGCAACGCCTTCTCCACCTCTTCCTGGATGATGTTACGGATCTCGGGCAGGTTCCCGAGCCGCAGGCCCCGGGAGTTCTCGCTGGGCGGGGTGCGCGTCAGTTGGAGAATCGGGACGTCGGCGCCGGGGGTCTTCGCGTAGTAGCCGGCAGTCTTGGCCTTCTCGTAGCCGGCGAAGGTGACGGGGAGAAAGCCGGTCTCGGTGTGCCAGCGCGCCACGATGTCGGGGTGGCTGATGAAGCGGAAGAACTCGGCCACCGCGCGGTACTCTTCGGGCTTGCGGGTGGGCGCGGTCATCACCCAGAAGCTGGCCCCCCCGATGATGGAGTTCTTGGGGGCGCCGGGAGTGCCGGGCCAGTAGGGCAGCATGGCGGCGGCCCAGTCGAACTTCGCCTCGCGCACGATCCGGGCGCGTAGGCCGGAGGAGGCGTGGATGACGGCGCACTCGCCGGACGGGAAGAGCGCGTCGGCGGCGGCGTCCCGCCCGCCGTACTTGAAGGTGCCCTCCTTCTGCATGTCGACGAGGGTCTGCACGTGGCGAACGTGCAGCGGGCTGTTGATCTTGAGCTCGGCGTCGAGCCCGCCCAGGCCGTTGGCGCGGGTGGCCAGGGGGACGTCGTGGATGGCGCTGAATTGCTCGAACTGCGTCCAGGTCGGCCAGGCGGTGGTGAACGCGCACGGCGCGGCCTTGGTGGCCTGGATCTTCCGGGCCGTGTCCCTCAGCTCCGGCCAGGTCTGGGGTGGCTTGTTCGGATCGAGGCCGGCCTTCCGGAAGGCATCCCGGCTGTACCACATGATGGCCGTCGAGCTGTTGAACGGCATCGCCATCATGCGGCCGTCGGGCAGGCTGTAGTAGCCGCGCACGGCGGGCAGGTAGGCATTGGGATCCAGGGCCACGCCGGTCTCTTGCATCAGCTCGTGCACCGGCTTGACCGCGCCGCGCGCGGACATCATCGTGGCCGTCCCCACTTCGAACATCTGTACGATGTGCGGCGCCTGGCCGGCCCGGAACGCCGCGATGGCGGCGACCATGGTCTCCGGGTACGAGCCCTTGAAGCTGGGGGTCACCTGGTACTGGGACTGGGAGGCGTTGAAGTCGGCCACGATCTTTTCGAGGATGCCTCCCAGCGGGAGCGCCAGCCCGTGCCAGAACGCAACCTGGACGCGCGATTGGGCCTCGGCGGGCCCGGAGGTCAGGAGGAGTAGGCCGACGAGCGTACCGGCCAGCAGTCTGCCGAAGGTCCGTGACCTCATGTCCCATGCCTCCTGCGCGCGCCGGCCCACGCCGGCGGCATCGTGCCCTACAGGCTCAGCAGCGACTCCAGATTGCGCCACAGGATCTTCTCCTTCTCGTCCTTGGTCAGCGTGGCGAGACTGTGCACCCAGGCCACCGGCGAGGGATGCCACGGCACGAAGGGCCAGTCGCTGCCCAGCACCACGCGGTCGGCGCCCACCTGGTCGAGCAGGAAGCGGAGCGCCTCCTCGCTGCCGGTCACGCTGTCGTAGTAGAGACGGCGCTGGTACGTGCTGGGCGGCTGGGGGATGTGGCGCCGCGCGTCGGGGCTGCCCTGCCAGCCCCGGTCCAGGCGGCCCATGGCGAAGCAGGCCGGCCCGCCGCCGTGAGCGATGCACACCTTGAGCGCGGGACAGGCGTCGAGGACGCCGCCGAAGATCAGCACGGCCACCACGATGGCGTCCTCGACGATCACCCCCAGGCTGTTGAAGAGCCCGTAGCGGGCGGCGCGCTGCATCATGAAATTGTGCTGCGGCTGGGGGTGGAAGAAGAGGACGGCGCCCATGGCCTCGGCGGCCTTGAACAGGGGCAAGAACTTGGGCTCGTCCCAGTTCTCGCCATTCACCACGGTGTCGAGCTCGGCCCCCTTGAGGCCCAGCCCGGTCACCGCGCGCTCCAGCTCCACGATGGCCGCCTTGACGTCCTGCACGGGTAGCGTGGCCAGGCCGGCGAACCGCTGCGGCCACTGACGGACCATCGCCGCGATCTCGTCGTTGACGTCGCGGGCCAGGAACCGCCCCTGCGCCGGATCGAGGTGGTAGCCGAAGAAGGGCGTGTGGATGGAGATGACCTGCACGTCCACGCCCTGGGCGTCCATGTCGCGAAGACGCTCCTCCGGGGTGAAGCGCACCTTGGGAGAGCTGAAGCTCGTGCGCTTGCCACCTCCGAGCATGGCCCCGATGCCCTCGCCGGGCTCGTGGCGGAAGCCGTACCACTCCTGGCCGGCGTCGGCCGCCTGCCACAGGGACCGGGGGACGAGATGCGCGTGGATGTCGATGGTCTTCATGGCTCGAGATCCTACACGGCCAGATAGCCGCCGTCGACGACCAGCTCGGCCCCGGTGATGTACGAGGCCTCGTCCGAGGCGAGGAAGAGCACGGCGTAGGCGACTTCCTCCACCCGACCCTCGCGCTTCATGGGTACCGGCTTGAGCAGCTTCTCGCGCACGGCCGGATCCCGGTTGGAGGTCAGCATCGCCGGCATGACGCCGGGGTGGACCGAGTTGACGCGGATACCGTTCAGGGCCTGCTGCACGGCCGCCGACTTGGTCATGACGCGGACCGCCCCCTTCGAGGCGTTGTAGCCCATGTGGACCACGGCCTGGCCGGCGATGCCAGAGATGGACGAGATGTTGACGATGGCGCCGCCGCCGGCCTGCTGCATGGCCGGGATCGCGTGCTTCATGCCGAGGAAGACGCCCTTGGCATTCACGTCCATCAGCCTGTCCCAGGCGCTCGTGCTCATGATGTCGGCATCGATGCCGCCGCTGATGCCGGCGTTGTTCACCAGGATGTCCAGCTTGCCGAAGACCTCGGCGGTGAAAGCCACCGCCCGCTGCCACTCGGTCTCGCGGGTGACGTCGAGGCGCACGAAGCGCGCCTGCCCGCCGGCGCCGGTGATCTGATCGACCTGGCCTCCGCCGCCCCCATGCCGTGGGCGCCGCCGCTGATCAGCGCGACTTTCCCTTGAAGTCTCATGGCCGGGTCCTCCACCCTGGACGATTGCCTCGCGGCGCCAGAGTAGACA
>JBOHPM010000148.1:0-7424 GCA_050731715.1 Candidatus Rokuibacteriota bacterium | reverse complement strand
CTCCTCTGGATCACCATCGCCATCGCCGACGGCGTCTTCAAGGGGCGCGATCTCAAGTACACCTTCCGGGCCCAGCCGCCGGGCAGCCAGTTCGGCCAGATCTCGACCCGCTTCATCGCCGACTATGCCGAGGAGCGGCTCAAGATGAAGCCCACGGACGTGAAGGCCGCCATCATCTACGAGGACGGCCCATATGGCAGCGGCGTGGCCGCCTCGGGCGAGGCCGAGGTCAAGAAGGTCGGCATGAAGCTCGTGCTGAAGGAAGGTTACTCGGCCAATGCGCCGGATCTCGCCTCGCTGGTGACCAAGCTCAAGGCCGCGCGGCCGGATGTGCTCTTCCACACGGGGTACAACCCGGACATCACCCTCTTCCTCCGCCAGGCGAAGGAGCTCGGCTTGCGCGTCAAGGCCATCGTCGGCCACGGCGCCGGCTACGGCCAGTACGACAAGCTCCGCGAGGCCTTCCGGGAGGACGTCGACCACATCTTCAACGTGGACCCCGTCGCCTCCCAGCTCCTGGACCCCAAGACGCTCAAGGGCGATCTGAGCAAGATCCGCGACGAGTTTCTCGCCCGCTACAAGAAGGAGACGGGCGTGGACCAGATCCCGCCCCACGCCAGCATGGGGTTCAACAACACCTGGGTCCTTCTGACCGATGTCTTGCCGCGAGCCATCCAGAAGCACGGCGGATGGAGCGCCGAGGCGATCCAGAAAGCGGCGCTGGAGACCGACATTCCCGAGGGCGGCACGATCCAGGGCTACGGGGTGAAGTTCGCCGGCCCCGGTCACGAGATGCGCGGGCAGAGTCTTCGCGCCTCGCTGGTCGTGATGCAGTACATCGGCGGCAAGACGCAGATCGTCTATCCCAAGGCGATCGCGACGGCGAGCCCGGTGCTGCCGCTGCCCACGACGTCGCCGTACGCGGCCCGCTAAGGCGACTTGCTCTCGATCCAGAACGTCTCCAAGACGTTCGGAGGGTTCCGGGCGCTCCACGGAGTGTCGTTCGAGGTCGGGGAAGGCGAGCTCCTGGGTCTGATCGGCCCCAACGGGTCGGGAAAGACCACGCTCTTCAACTGCATCTCGGGGGTACTGGAGCCTTCGGGCGGCTCCATCCGGTTCCGGGATGAGGAGGTGGGCGGTCTCACCCCGGACACGATCTGCCACCGCGGCATCGCCCGCACGTTCCAGATCCCGCGCCCCTTTCGAAAGCTGTCCATTCTGGAGAACGTGGCTCTGGCGGCCCACTTCGGCCACATGACCCGGGAGACTGATGCGGCGGCCCGCTCGCGTGCCGACGCCGTGCTGCGTCTGGTGGGACTCCCCGTCGACCAGGACGCGCGGCCGGGGCTCCTGGGGGCGGCGGGACTCAAGAAGCTCGAGCTGGCGCGAGCGCTGGCCACCGGGCCCTCGCTCCTCCTGGCCGACGAGCCGCTGGGGGGCCTCGACCTGGACGAGATGCGCCACGAGGCGGACACGCTGCGCCGGATCCGCGGCGAGATGGGCGTCACCATCATCTGGGTGGAGCACATCATGGCCACGCTCATGCGGACGGTGGACCGGGTCGTCGCGCTGGATCACGGCGAGAAGCTCGCCGAGGGCCTCCCGCGCGAGGTGGCCGAGGACCCCAAGGTCATCGAAGCCTATCTCGGCGAACGGATCGCCCTGACCTGACGATGCTCGAGGTTGAGTCCGTCACCGCGGGGTACGGCGAGTTCACCGCGCTGTGGGACGTCACGCTCCGGGTCCAGCGCGGCGAGGCCGTGGCGGTTGTCGGGCCCAATGGGGCGGGCAAGACCACGCTCATGCGCGTCATCTCCGGCCTGGTCCCGATCCGTACGGGCGACCTGCGCCTGGACGGCCGGTCCCTCAAAGGTCACCCGGCCCACGACATCGTGGCCCACGGGATCGCCCACGTCCCCGAGGGCCGCCGGATCTTTCCGCGGCTCAGCGTGGAGGAGAACCTCAAGATGGGCGGCTTCCTGCCGGCGGCCCGCCGGCATCACGGCGAGACGCTGGCGCGCGTCTACGAGCTGTTCCCGGTGCTCACCGAGCGGCGCCGGCAGCGCGCGGGGACCCTCTCGGGAGGCGAGCAGCAGATGCTGGCGATCGGCCGGGCCCTCATGTCGAAGCCGGCGCTCATCCTGCTCGACGAGCCGTCGCTCGGGCTGGCGCCGGTGATGGTCCTGCGACTGTTCGATCTGATCCGCCGCGTTCGGGGGGAAGGCTACACCATCCTCATCGTAGAGCAGAACGTGCGGCAGGTGCTGAGCCTGGTGGATCGGGCCTATCTGCTCGAGGTCGGCCGGATCAAGGTGGAAGGGCGCGCCGCCGATCTGGCGGACCAGGACTTCGTGCGCCAGGCGTACGTGGGGTTGTAGCGCTCGTGGATCCCCTCCTCGTCGCCGAGGCGGCCATCAACGGGATCCTGCTGGGCGGGGTGCTGGCGTTGCTGGCCCTGGGGCTCAACCTGATCTTCGGCGTCGTGGACATCGTATGGATCGCCTACGTCGAGCTGGTGATGCTCGGCATGTACGCGGTCTACTGGCTGGTGGCCAGGTACGGGTGGCCGATTCCCCTGGCGGCGCTGGCCTCCGTCGCGCTGGTCGCCGCCCTGGGGATGGTCGTGCACCTGCTGATCATCTCTCCGATCCTCTCGAGCCCGCCCGTCAACCAGCTCCTGGCGACCGGGGGGCTGCTCTTCTTCATCCAGTCGTTCGCCACCTTTCTCTGGGCGACCGATCATCGGTCCCTCCGCCTGGCCCTTCCCATCCTCGAGGTGGGCGGGATGTTCCTCTCCTTCGCCCGGCTGCTGGCGTTCGGGTTCTCGCTCCTCGCCATGCTGGGGCTCTATCTGTTCCTCACGCGCACCTACATGGGGACGGCCATCCGCGCGGTGGCCCAGGATCGGGAGGCCATGGCCCTCATGGGGGTGGACACGCGGCGGGTCTACCTGGTCACGTCGGGCATCGGAGGCGCCATGGCGGGGCTGGCCGGAGCCCTCCTCATCATCCAGTACTCGGTGCATCCCCACTTCGGCGCTGCCTTCGGTCCGCTCACCTTCATGATCTGCGTCCTCGGCGGCCTGGGCAACATGTTCGGCGCGGTGGTCGCCAGCCTCCTGATCAGCGAGGTCATCTCCCTCGGGGGCATCATCACCTCGAGCGAGATGGCCTACGTGGTCGCCTTCGTCATCTTCATCGTGACGATCTTCGTGCGCCCCGCGGGCATCCTGGGGAAGCGCGAGTGAGGCGGGCCGCCGCGGTCCTCGGGCTGCTCGTCCTCGCCCTGCTGCCCTGGCTGCCTCTCGGGCTCAACAGTATCTACCTGATGCACGTGGCGATCCTCGTCCTGATCTGGTCCTTTGTCGGCACCGCGTGGTCGCTCATGGGTCGCTTTGGCCTGGTCTCGCTCGGGCACGGCGCCTTTCTGGGCGTGGGGGCGTACACCACGACGCTGATCTGGAACTTCTGGGGGATCTCCCCCTGGCTCACCACCCCGCTCGCCGTAGCGGCCGCCGTCCTGCTGGCGCTCGTGTTGGGCTACCCGTGCTTCAGGTTTCGGGTCGTGGGGCACTACTTCGCCCTCGTCACCCTGGCACTGGGCGAGGTGATCCGCCTGCTCATCATCGCCGAGCGCGACTGGACCGGCGGATCGCTCGGCCTCACGCTCAAGGGAGCCGGCGACTTCAACCTGTGGGCGATCCAGTTCACCGACAAGCGGATCTTCTACTTCATCGCGCTCACGGTGTGGCTCGCCGGGCTCTGGGTCTGGTGGCGGGTGGACCAGAGCATGACACGCTCGGCGCTGGAGGCCATCGGTGAGGACGAGACGGCGGCGGCCTCGGTCGGGATCCCGGTGACGCGCTTCAAGCTCACCATCACGCTCGTCTCGGCCGGCCTCACGGCCGTGGGCGGCGTGCTCTACGCCCAGTACCTGACCTATCTCAACCCCGGCACGCTGGCCGGCATCGGCGTCTCGCTCCAGCTCGTCTTCGCGGTCGTGCTGGGCGGGATGTACACGCTGCTCGGGCCGACGGTGGGAACGGCGCTCACGATTGCGCTCTCCGAATACCTCCGCGTCGCCTTCGGGGTCAAGCTCCTGGGCATGGCGGAGACCATCTACGGTCTCGTCTTGATCCTGATCATCATCTTCCTGCCCTCAGGGCTCTACGGCGGCCTCCGGGCGCTGATCGAGCGGGTCGCTTCCCGGCCGAAGACCCTCGCTGTGAAAGGCGGTTGAACGGGAGGTGTGCACATGAAGTGCGGATACGCGGTGACCCTGCCCCGGACTGGCGTATAGTGCGGGGCCATGGCCCGACAAGCGGAATTCCCACGTCCCTTCGCAACACTCTCCGAGATCCGCCGGGCCGCCCGGGCCCGGCTCCCCCGTGAGGCCTGGAACTTCGGCGACGGCGGCAGCGAGTCGGAAACGACGCTGCGGCGCAACCGCCGCCACCTCGACCGCCTGGCCATCGCGCAGAACGTCCTGGTCGACGTGCGCGAGATCGACCTGCGTACGAGTCTCCTGGGCGTGCCTCTCTCGTCGCCCGTGGGCGTGGCCCCCATGGGCGGCCTCGTCCTCTTTCACCCCGAGGGCGACGTGGAGATGGCGCGCGGAGCCGGCAAGGCCGACACGCTCCAGTGGCTCTCCGGCGCCACCGGGTGGCCGGTGGAGGACGTCGCGCGAGCGGGCGGGGCCCCGCAGATGTTCCAGCTCTACCACCACGGCGATCGGGGCTGGGTGAGCGAGCTCCTCAAGCGGGTCGAGGCCTCCGGCTACAAGGCCGTCGCCCTCACGGTCGACACCCAGCACTACAGCCGGCGGGAGCGGGACATCCTCGCGCGCTGGAGCCCGCGCAAGGCCATGGAGATCGCGCCCAACCCCCGCGGCCCGTTCCACGACTACCAGATGCGCCTCACCTGGGCCGACGTCGAATGGCTCATCAAGACGACGAAGCTGCCGGTGGGCCTCAAGGGCATCATGACGGTGGCCGACGCCCGGCGCGCGGTCGAGATGGGCGTGCGCCTCATCTGGGTCTCCAACCACGGCGGGCGTCAGCTCGACCACACGCAGTCGTCCATCGAGGCGCTGCCGCCGATCGTCGAGGCGGTGGCCGGTCGCGCCGAGGTCGTGGTCGACGGCGGCTTCTCGCGGGGGACCGCCGTGCTGAAGGGTTTGGCGCGCGGGGCCAAGGCGGTCATGATCGGACGGACGGCGCTCTGGGGCCTGGGCGCCGACGGCGCCGAGGGCGTCGCACGCGTCTTCGAGATTCTGCGCGAGCAGATGCACGTCGCCATGGGCCTCTGCGGCCGGACCAGGATCGCCGACCTCACGCCCGACCTGATCTTCCGGGCCGATTAGCGCAAGGCCAGCAGGTTCAAAGGCCGTCTGCGCGAAGGAGGACTAGCCTGTGCCCACCGCGCTCTTCACCGTGAAGGCGACCATCACGCCCGACCGCGAGCAGGCGTTCAACGAGTGGTACAACCACGAGCACGTTCCGGATGTGTTGAAGTTCAAGGGGGCCGTCAGCGCGCGCCGGTACAAGGCCGTCCTGCCCGAGGACAAGTTCCAGTACATGGCGGTGTACGAGTTCGAGAGTGAGGACACCTTGCAGCACTTTCTCAAGTCCGACCATATGACGTGGCTGAGGAAGGAGTATGACGCGCACTTCGGTGGTGCGTCCGAGCGGCAGCGCGCCGCCTACGTCCAGGTCTGGCCGTAAGCTTCAGGAAGCCTGGCGAAGCTGAGCGCTATCGCTGCGGCTCGCGGCCAACCAGGTCGGATGGGCGGCGGGGGACGTCCACACCTCGAAGTGTAGCTGGGAGAGCGCGAGGGGATCGGTCAGGAACACCAGCTTCTGGCCGTCGGTCAGGGCCAACGGGCCTGCCTGCACCGCGGCCGCCACGGCGCGGTCCCGACGCGACTGCGCGCGTGGGGAGAAGCGTGCCGGGGAACACGACACGGCGCAGGCGATCGCGTTCACCTGCGGATTCACGGCCGCATCGACGAATCCGGGCATGACGTCGACTCGATTGGCATGGGCCCGCGCGGCCCGCAGCTCGTCCGGTGGATCCGTTTCCTCGGGGATCATCAACAGGCCGGCGCGGCGCAGCCGGCGGCCGAGGGACACCCGGCTCGAATAGACGGAGATCGGGACCGACAGCACGAGCGCGCCGACCACCGGCAGCAACAGCCACCAGGTATACGACGAATCCAGCCAGTAGACGGCCGCGGCCCAGGCGCCGGCGAAGAGCGTGTGCGGGCCGTGGCGGCGCAGGCCCTCGCGCCACGTGGTTTGGGCGTCCTCCCGCGGCGGACTCTTCCAGGGCACGCTCAAACCGGTGAGCGCCGCCAGCACGAACTGCGTGTGAAACAGCATCCGGATCGGCGCGAGCAGGGCGGAGCCCAGCATCTCCAGCAGCACGCTCGAGGTGACGGCACGCACGCCGCCGAATCTGCGGGCGCCCTGGATCATGACCAGCAGGCCGCCCAGGATCTTGGGCGTGAAGAGCACGACCACCGTCGCGATCACGAAGCCGATGACGGCGCCGAGGTCCCATCTGGGCCACACCGGGAATAGCTGGCGAGGCTGGTAGAAGTACTGGGGCCCGATCACGGTCTGCAACACGATGAACGCGGTTGACACCGCCAGGGAGAGGAACCACAGGGGCGCCGACACGTACGTCATGACGCCGGTCATGAACACAGCCCGATGCGCCGGGTTCAGCCCTTGCCACAGGAACAGGCGGGAGTTGATGAGATTGCCCTGGCACCAGCGCCGGTCGCGCTTGAGCTCATCGATGAGATTGGGCGGCATCTCCTCGTAGCTGCCGGGCAAATCGTACGCCATCCAGACCTTCCAGCCGGCCCGGCGCATCAGCGCGGCCTCCACGAAGTCGTGGGAGAGGATCTCGCCAGAGAGCGGGCCGCGCCCGGGGAGCCGCCCCAGGGCACAGTGACGCACGAACGGCCCGATCCGGATGATCGCGTTGTGGCCCCAGTAATACGACTCGCCGAGCTGCCAGAAGTGGAGACCCGCCGTGAAGAGGGGCCCATAGACGCGAGTGGCGAACTGCTGGATCCGCGCGAACAGCGTGTCCCGTCCGGCCGCGCGGGGGGCCGTCTGGATGATGCCGGTGCTCGGGTTGGCCTCCATCAGGCGCACCAGCGTGGTGAGGCAGTCGCCGCTCATCACGCTGTCGGCGTCGAGGACGACCATGTATCGGTAGCGGCTGCCCCAGCGCCGGCAGAAGTCGGCGACGTTTCCGCTCTTTCGCTTGACGCGATGCCGGCGCCAGCGATAGAAGACGCGCCCGGCGCCATCGACAGCCGTGCACAGATCCAGCCAGGCATGGCGTTCCGCCACCAGCGTGTCCGGCTCGGTGCTGTCGCTGAGAACGAAGAAGTCGAACAGCGGCAGCGCG
>JBOHPM010000147.1:0-7462 GCA_050731715.1 Candidatus Rokuibacteriota bacterium | reverse complement strand
GCATCGCCGAGGAGGGGATCGCCGCCCACTGGCTCTACAAGGAGCGAAAGGCCGGCAAGGACAAGTTCGACGACTCGATGCTCTGGCTGCGCCAGCTGCTAGAAACCCAGCAGGACCTGAAGGATCCCCAGGAGTTCCTCGACACGGTGCGCGTCGATCTCTTCCCCGACGAAGTCTACGTGTTCACCCCCAAGGGTGACGTCAAGTCGCTGCCCGAAGGCTCCACGCCCATCGACTTCGCCTACGCGGTGCACACCAAGGTGGGGGAGCACTGCGTGGGGGCCAAGGTCAACGGCAAGCTGGTGCCGCTGCGCACCACGCTCCAGCAAGGCGACATCGTGGAGATCGTCACCTCACCCAACCAGCACCCCAGCCGCGACTGGCTGCAGTTCATCAAGTCCTCGCGGGCCCGTTCCAAGGTCAATCAGTGGCTCAAGATCGAAGAGCGCGAGCGCTCGATCGCCCTGGGCCGGGAGCTCTTCGAGCGGGAGGCCAAGAAGTACCGGCTCAACGGCTCGGCCCTGTTGGGTGGGGAGGAGACCCGGAAGGTGGCGGCCGATCTCGGCTTCCCCGGCGTCGACGACATGCTGGCCAACATCGGATACGGCAAGAGCTCGGTCGCGCAAGTCCTGCACAAGCTGGCGCCGGCGGCGCTGCTGGAGGTGCCCGAGAAGCCCAAGGCCACCACAGCCACCCGGCCCAAGGCCGAGCAGGGGGTGAGGATCCGGGGCGTGGACGATCTCCTGGTCCGCTTCGCCCGGTGCTGCAACCCGCTGCCCGGTGACGCCATCGTCGGGTTCATCACCCGCGGACGGGGGCTGACCATCCACGCCCGCGACTGCCTCACCGTGGCCAAGAGCGTGCTGGATCGCGAGCGCCTGATCAATGTGGAGTGGGACGTGGAGGATCCGGCCACGCGGCCCGTCCGCATCGCCGTCTACATCGGGCGCGACCGCCCCGGTCTGCTCTCCGAGATCACCGGGGCCATCTCCTCGAAGAAGGGCAACATCACCAAGGCCGAGGTGACGGTCACCGACGACCGGCGCGGTATCAATCACTTCGTCGTGGAAGTGGCGGACCTGGACCAGCTCCAGGGGATCATGGCCGCGATTCGCGATGTTCCCGACGTCATCAACGTCGAACGCGTCCGCGGCCTCTGAGGCCCCCCGCCCGTTCCCCGCCCGACCATGACGCGGGGGCAGTTCGAGGCGCTGGTCGAGCGGGCCCTCCGACGGCTGCCCCGCCCCTTCCGCGAGAAGCTGGCCAACATCGCCGTCGTCGTGGAGGATTGGCCCGACGACGAGACGCTGGCGGACATGGGCATCGAGCCACCCGATACCCTGTACGGCCTGTACCGCGGTGTCGACCTGCCCCGCCGGGACTCGGCCTACGGCAACGTTCTCCCCGACACCATCACGATCTACCAGGGGCCGATCGAGGAGGACTGCCAGGACCCCGACGAGATGACGGAGCTGGTCCGCGACACGGTCGTCCACGAGATCGGGCATTACTTCGGGCTCGACGACGAGACCATGCACCGGATCGAGGAGGGCGACGAGAACTAACCGGCGACCTCGAACAGGGCCGGGAATGCCTCGAGGGCGTCGCCGTCCCCCGTCACCTCGACCCGCCGATCGCGCAGCGCGGCCCGGGGGCTCAGCACCCCGCTGAGCAGGGCCAGGATGGTCGATGGCTCCGCCGTCAGGGTGGCGTCGGCGGGCTCGAACCGATCGCTGATCGTGGTGCCGCCCGGGCCTCCGGCCACTCTCAGGATGACCTCGGCGCGCCGGTCCCGAACGCGGAGGAGAAACGTCCGCGCGGGAGTGGGCGCCCGGCGGGCGCACGCGGTCAGGGCCAGGCGAAGCCAGTCGGCCTCGAGTCGCTCCCGCGGGCGGACGGGAAGAAGGAAGCGTGCCCCCCACCGCAGCAACGCGAGCACGGCAGGCTCGATCTCCCGTCCGGTCTCGGTCAGCTCATAGACCACGGCCGGGGCGGGCCGGTCGAGGGCCCGGCGGACGACGAGGCCAACAGTCTCCAGGCGGGCGAGGCGAGCGGTGAGCACGCTGGCGCTCACCCCATCCAGACGCTCGCGGAGATCGCTGAAACGTCGCGGCCCGAGCAGCAGCTCCCGGACGATCAACAGAGTCCAGCGCTCGCCTACCACCTCGGCCGCCCGCGCCAGGGCGCAGAGCTGGGGGTACCGGAAGTCGGCCACGTCGTCGAGACTAGCCGGAGTAGTTCGAAAAAGAAACTACTGACTTCTTTTTACGAAGTCAAAAAGCTACGGTGGGAGGGGCTGGTGATGCCACGTGTCAGGTCCGACCCTCTGACAGTTATACACATGGGCTGTAAGTTTCCTCTTGACAGGGAGTTTCAATAGTCCTTATGGTTTCAGCGGATGCTGAAATGGGTGAGGCAAGCGAAAGATGCTGAAATCGGGGGAGATTCGGCGCCAGGCGGTCCAGAGACTGCGCGAGCTCTTCCCGAAGGCCAAGGATTGGACCGAGGCGACCGACGCCAGGACCGGCAATCATCACGGGGACTTGCGCATCACCTTCCATCTGGGAGAGCAGGAGCACTCGCTCGTGCTTGAGGTCTGCTCCCTCGGTCAGCCGCGCCAGATCCGGGCCGCCGTGACCAGGCTGAGCGAGCTCCGTCGCGAGCTCCCGTCGGCCTATCCGATGGCCGCCGCCGTCTACATCGGGCCGCAGAGCGCCCGCATTCTCAAGTCCAACAGCTTCGGGTACATCGACCTGTCGGGCAACTGCTACCTCGCCCTGGAGAACGTGCACATCGAGAAGGAGGGCAAGCGGAACGTCCGACCGTCCACCCGCCCCCTCCGCTCGCTGTTTGCCCCTCGGGCCACCCGCGTTGTGCGTGTCCTCCTCGCCGAGCCGGCGCGGGCCTGGAAGCTCGAGGAGCTGGCCCGGGCGGCCGAGGTCAGCCTCGGCCACTCCCACAACGTGATCAAGCGGCTCGAGGAGCTGGCCTGGGTCGACCGTGATGATCGGCAACGGATCCGGCTGGCCAAGGCCGCCGACCTGCTGGAGAACTGGGGGGAGTCCTACACGTACCGCGAGAACGAGATCTCCTCCTACTTCGTTCCGGCCCGCGTCACCCGCACCTTCATGGCCGATGTGGCGCGGGCGGCGACGGCGGCCGGCCAGCGCTACGCCTTTTCCCTCAACGCCGGGCTCTCGCTGGTGGCGCCCCACATGCGGCTCCCGGCCGTGCACTGCTATCTGGAGGGCGATCCGGCGGTGGTGGCCGCCGCCCTCGGGCTGCGTCCCACCCCGGAAGGGGAAGGCGGTCTGCACCTGCTGACCCCCTACGATCCTGGCGTCTTCCACGGAGCGCTGGAGAAGGCCGGCCTGAAGGTGGTGTGCCTGCCCCAGCTCTACGTCGATCTCCTGCATTACGAGCGCAAGGGAACCGAGCAGGCCGAGCACCTGCGGCGCGAGGCGATGGGCTACTGAAGGTGAGGGGAAGGGGGTGAACGCATCCATGGCCAAGAAGAAGGCGGCCAAGAAGAAGAAGAGGTAGAGCCGACAGCGGCTTGAGGCAATGCCACGGTGAGAGGAGGTGAGCACCTACATGGCCAAGAAGAAGAAGGGCAGCAAGAAAAAGAAGTAGCGTCGTTCCCCGGGTGGGGGGTGGCGGCCTCCCACCTTGCAAAAGAACCGGGAGGGGGCCTTGCCCCCTCCCGTTGTGTCGTCGCTTACAGTGCTTTGGTGACCTTTCCCGCCTTGAGACAGCGAGTGCAAACGCGAACACGCTGCGGCTTACCGGCGACGAGGGCTCGCATCGAGACGAGGTTGGGCAGCCAGCGCCTTCGCGTGAGCTTGTGCGCGTGGCTGATGCTGTTCCCGACGGCGGGGCCCTTCCCGCAGACGTCGCACCGCTGGGCCATCCTCACTCCTTCGGTATGACTGGGTTCGCGCGGGGCGGACCTTGCTTATAGCACGGTCCCCCAGATGACGCAAACGTCGGGCGTGACAGCCCTGACCACACCCCTGCAACACCTCAAGGGCGTCGGGCCCCGACGGGCGGCATTGCTGGACCGGAAGGGGCTCCACACCGTGGAGGACGCTCTCTTCTTCGTCCCGCTGCGCCACGAGGACCGCACCCGGCTCACCCCGTTCCAGAAGCTCCAGCCCGGCCAGGCCCAGACCTGCTCCGGAGTCATCGTGGAGCTCAGCCCGCCGCCGCCCGGCCGCGCCCAGGTGCCCTTTTCGGCCGTGCTGCGCGACGCGAGCGGCTTCGTGACCGCGAGTTGGTTCAAGGCCGCCTATCTGGGGCGAGTCCTCAAGCGCGGCCAGCGCCTGGTCCTGCACGGCCGCGTGGGCCGGTACCGAGGCCTCGTCACCCTGCAGCATCCGGATTTCGAGATCGTGGAGAGCGACGACGAGGACCGGCTGCACACCGGCCGGCTCGTCCCCGTCTACTCGACCACCGAGGGCCTCACCCAGCGGCCCCTGCGCCGTCTCCTGTGGAGCCTGGTGGAGCGCTTCGCCGGCGACGTCGCCGAGATCCTGCCCGAGCCGATTCGCCGCCGGCGGGGTCTGGTGGCGCTGTCCGTGGCCATCCGCGACGGCCACTTCCCGGAGACGGAGGAAGCGCAGGCGGCGGCCCGGCGGCGCCTGGCCTTCGATGATTTTCTCTTCCTGCAGCTGGGGCTGGCCATTCTCAGGTCCCGAACGGCGCGCTCCCCGGGCATTGCCATGAACCCGCCGGGCGCGCTGGTGGCCCGGCTGCGGGCCAGCTTGCCGTGGTCACTCACGTCCGCCCAGGAGCGTGTGTGGGACGACATCCGTCGCGACATGGCCGCGGGCGCGCCCATGTATCGACTGCTCCAGGGTGACGTGGGTTCGGGCAAGACCGTGGTGGCCGCGCTGGGCATCCTCACCGCCGTGGAGGCCGGGTATCAGGCGGCCGTGATGGCGCCGACCGAGATTCTGGCCGAGCAGCACTTCATGACGCTGCGCCAGCTGCTCGAGCCGCTGGAAGCCACGGTCACCCTGTTGACGTCGTCGCTGAAGGCGCGGGAGCGCGCGGCCCGGGTGGCGGCGGCGGCCGCGGGGCGCGTGGACTGCGTGGTCGGCACCCACGCCCTCGTGCAGGAAGCGGTGGAGTTCCGCCGCCTGGGCCTGGTCGTGGTGGATGAGCAGCATCGCTTCGGCGTCGCCCAGCGGGCGCGTCTGCGGGCCAAGGGTGAGCATCCGGATCTCCTGGTCATGACGGCGACCCCCATCCCCCGGACGCTGGCCCTCACTCTGTACGGCGACCTCGACGTGAGCGTGCTGGACGAGCTGCCGCCGGGGCGTCGGCCGGTGAAAACGGTGGCCCGGACGGAGAGCAAGCGGGGCGAGATCTACGAGTTCTTGCGCGAGCAGGTGCGGCAGGGGCGGCAGGTCTACGTGGTCTACCCGCTGGTCGAAGAGTCTGAAGCCCTGGACCTCAAGGCGGCCACCGACATGGCCCGCCATCTGGCCCGCGATGTCTTTCCCGATCTCGACGTGGGCCTCATGCACGGACGCCTGAGCCTCGAGGACAAGGACGACATCATGCGCCGATTCAAGGCCGGCCAGATCCACATCCTGGTTTCGACCACCGTCATCGAGGTGGGCATCGACGTTCCCAACGCGGCCGTCATGCTGGTCGAGCACGCCGAGCGATTCGGACTGGCCCAGCTCCATCAGCTGCGCGGGCGCGTCGGTCGGGGCCCCTGGAAATCCTACTGCATCCTGCTCCACGCCGGCCGCCTCAACGACGAAGCCCGCCATCGCATCGACGCCATGGTGGCCACCCAGGACGGTTTCCGCATTGCCGAGGTGGACCTCCAGATCCGGGGCCCCGGAGAGTTCTTCGGCACGAGACAGTCGGGCCTCCCGCAATTCCGGGTGGCCGACCTCCTGCGGGACGCCCCCCTGCTCGAGGAGGCCCGACGCGAGGCCGCGGCCCTGGTCGCCGTCGATCCCGAGCTTCGCGGGCCTGAGCACCAGGCCCTGCGCCAGGGCCTGCTCGCGCGGTGGCGTGGCAAACTCGCCCTGGCCTCCGTCGGCTGACGGATCGATCGGGACTGAGATCGCGTGAACGAATGGACGCTGCGCGTGGTTCCGGCGGGGTACGGGCGGGCGACAGCCCGGGCGCCCGTGCCGGGGTCGAGTCGGGACTCAGATCGGGTGAGAGAACAAGCGCGCGGGTGGATCCGGCGGGGCATGGGCGTGGCGAAGCCCGGGTGCCCATGCCCTGTCCGATGAAGATCATCGCCGGCGCCTTCAAGGGACGCCGCCTGGTGGCGCCGCACGGGCCGACCACGCGGCCGACCGCCGACCAGGTACGCATCGCGCTCATGGATACCCTGACGCCGTGGCTCGGCGGCGTCCGCTTCCTCGACCTCTGTGCCGGAGCCGGGGGCGTCGGGCTGGAGGCCCTGTCCCGGGGCGCGGCGCAGGCCACCTTCGTGGAGCGTGACGCCCGCGCCGTGCAGGCGCTGCGGCGCAATATCACCACCCTCGAGGTCGAGACGACGGCCCGGGTCGTCCCCGAGGAAGTGCGGCGGGCGCTGGCCCGGCTGGAGCGACAGCGCGAGCGCTTCGGCCTGGTTTTCCTCGATCCTCCGTACGAGACGGCGCTGATGCCGGAGATCCTCGCCGTGCTGGGCACGGGTCGGCTGCTGTCGCCCCCCGCGCTCGTGGTCGCTCAGCACCTCACCAAGCGTCCCCCGGACGGTGAGGCCGGCATCTTGCGGGCCTATCGCACGCGGCGATTCGGGGAGACAACCTTGACTTTCCTTCGGGGGCCAGCCTACGATGCCCCGTCTGAACCACCGCCGGCGGGAGACTCCTAGTGGCCAAGCGCGCCGTCTATCCGGGAATGTTCGATCCGATCCACAACGGCCACCACGACGTCATCCAGCGGAGCCTCCGCATCTTCGACGAGCTCATCGTGGCCGTGGTGGCCAACCCCGCCAAGGAGCCGCTGTTCTCGGTGCAGGAGCGCATGGCGATGATCGACGAGGCCACCGCCGATCTCAAGAATAACTTCCGCATCGTGGCCTTCGACGGGCTCCTCATCGACCTGGTGGCTCGCGAGCGGGCCGACTGCATCGTGCGCGGCGTTCGCGCCGTCTCCGACTTCGAGTACGAGTTCCAGATGGCCCTCATGAACCGCAAGCTATCGGCCACGGTCGAGACGGTCTTTCTCATGCCCCACGAGAAGTACACCTATATTTCCTCGCGGTTGATCAAGGAAGTCGCCAGCTACGGGGCCGCGGTGGTCGGGCTGGTCCCGCCGGTCGTGGACAAGCGGCTGGCCGAGAAGTTTCCCCACAAATCGCCGGCCTGACGCCGGCCAGGAGCAGGCATCGTGCTCGCGGAACGGATGAAGACGCTCGCCCCCTCGTCGACGCTGGCCGTGCAAGCCCAGGCCAAGGCCTTGCGCGCGCAGGGCGTCGATGTCA
>JBOHPM010000146.1:0-7489 GCA_050731715.1 Candidatus Rokuibacteriota bacterium | reverse complement strand
TGCCCGGCTTGGGCCGCAGGTGGCCTGATCCAGGCACGCGTAGTGCTGATTGTAGCGGGGGCCGCGTGCCCGGCTTGGGCCGCAGGTGGCCTGATCCAGGCACGCGTAGTGTCATCGCAGGCGGATGCGGGGGTCGAGGTAGGTGTAGACCACGTCGACCACCAGATTGACGAGCACGAACGTCGAGGCGAGGAGGAACACCGCCGCTTGCACCACCGGATAGTCCCGATTGTAGATAGCCTGCACACTGAGCCGACCCACGCCCGGCCAGGCGAAGATGGTCTCGGTGATGACCGCGCCACCCAGGAGGGTGCCGAGCTCGATCCCGACGATCGTCACGATGGGAATGGCGGCATTCTTCAGGGCATGCTTCCAGATGACGGGTGGACCAGAGACGCCCTTGGCCCGGGCCGTGCGGATGTAGTCCTGGCTCAGTACCTCCAGCATCCCCGAACGCGTCAGGCGCATGATTCGGGCGGTCGTGAAGAGCCCGAGGGTCACGGCCGGCATGATGAGGTGCTCGAAGCTTCCCCGTCCCGAGGAGGGGAGCAGGTTCAGCCACACGGAGAACACGAGGATCAGCATGATGCCCAGCCAAAACGTGGGCATGGATTGGCCGAGCAATGCAGTGACCGTCGACACGTAGTCGATCATCGTGTTGCGACGGACGGCGGAGACGATGCCGGCCGGGAGCGCCAGGCCCAGGGCGACGAGGAGCGCCGCCCCCGCAAGCTCGAAGGTCGCCGGCATGCGCTCCAGGACCAGGGAGAACGCCGACTCGCCGTGGCGCACGGACTGCCCGAAGTCACCCCGCAGGGCCCCGGCCAGGAACCGGCCGTACTGCACGAGGACGGGATCATTGAAGCCCATCGCCTCGCGAAACCGGTGGATGTCCTCGGCGCTGGCATCCGGTGGAAGCAGGACGAGGGCGGGGTCGCCGGTCAGATGAAGGATGAAGAAGACGACACAGGACACCCCGAACAGGACGAGCAAGGCCTGCAGCAGCCGGCGACCAAGATAGGCCTTCAGGGTGTCAGCCGGCCCGGCCGAGACGGGCGATGGCCTCGATGTGGGGCGTCTGCGGGAACATGTCCACCGGCTGCACCCACTCGAGCCGATAGCCGTGGCGGAGGAGATCGCCCACGTCACGGGCGAGCGTCGCCGGATTGCACGACACGTAGACGATCCGAGCCGGGGCCAGCGCGATCAGCGCGCTCAGGGCCTTGGGATGGAAGCCCGCCCGCGGTGGGTCGGCCACCGCGACGTCCGGGCGCACCCCGTCGCCCCGGAGCGTGGGCAGGACGTGACGGACCTCACCGGCCAGGAACGTCGCGTTCTCGATGGCGTTGCTCCGGGCGTTCCTGACGGCGTCGGCCACCGCCGCCGCGGACACCTCGATGCCGTACACGTGACGACAGCGCCGGGCCAGGAGCAGGCTGATGGCCCCCGTTCCCGAGTAGAGGTCGAGCACGGTCTCGCTCCCGCGCAGCTCGCAGGCCTCGATCACCAGGCCGAACAGGCGCTCGGCCTGGATCGTGTTGGTCTGGAAGAACGAGCTCGCGGAAACCTGGAACGTGAGACCGGCCAGGGACTCCGTGATGTGGTCCCGCCCCAGCAGGACGTGCTCCTCGGTCCCCACGGCCACCGCGGCCTTCTTGGCGTTCACGTTCAGCACGACGCTGGCGGTAGACGGGACTCTGGCCTTCAGCCGTTCGGCGACGGGCCCCAGGCCCTCCACGTCGGGCGCCCCCGCCACGAGGTTCACCATGGCATCGGCCGTGTGGCGCCCCTCGCGCAGCGTCACGAAGCGGAGCAGCCCTCGCTCCGACGCCGGCTCCCAGGCGCTGAGCCGACGGGTGCGGACC
The DNA here is from genome assembly GCA_050731715.1 of Candidatus Rokuibacteriota bacterium. Lineage (GTDB taxonomy): Bacteria > Methylomirabilota > Methylomirabilia > Rokubacteriales > CSP1-6 > 40CM-4-69-5. Next base: position 5,624 of record JBOHPM010000146.1, on the reverse strand, counting down.
TGCGCGCGCACCTCGTCGAGGAGCGTGTTCATCGTCTCGGACTGGAGCAGGCACCGCTCGACGTCCAGAACGACGTCGTACCGGTCGGCCTCGTGGAGCCCGATCACCGCGGTCGTGTCGCCGGGCGCCACCGTGAACTCCATCTTGTTGCGATAGGCGTAGGCCTCGGGGGCGGGCAGGATCAGGCGCAGCTCGAAGGCTCCGGCCGCGCCCAGCCGGGTCAGGCAGTCCTGCACCTGCTTCTGCTTGAAGGCGAGCTGGGACGGGTAGGCGATGTGCTGGAGCCGACAGCCCCCGCAACGGCCGAAGTACGGGCAGGGCGCCGCCACGCGGTGAGGTGACGGCGTCACGACTGCCTCGACCAGGCCCCGGGCGTAGCGAGCCCGCGTCTCGGTGACCCGGACCCGGAGCCGGTCGCCGGGCACACCGCCGCGAACGAAGACCACATAGCCATCGGTACGCCCGACGGCCTCGCCACCGAAGGCGAGATCGTCGATGGCCAGCTCGATCACGTCTCCGCGACGCGCTTTTGCCATGTCCGAGGCCACTTATGGCGACGCCACTATACGGGCGGCTCACAGGCGAGTCAATTTGACGGTATACGACCCAAGATCCTGGCCTCGTCCTGCGCGGCGGGGGTATGATAACGGTCTGTGACGCTGAAGAGACCGCGGGCCATTGCCGAGCTGCTGACGAGCGCGCTCCCCGAGTTGAGCGCGCCGCTCGCGCTGGAGCGGATCCGTCGGGCCTGGCCCGAGATCGCGGGCCCCGAGGTGGCCCGGCACGCCCGGCCCACCCGCCTGGCCAACGGTTGCCTGGAGATCGCCGTCGACAACTCTCCGTGGCTCCACGAGCTGACCCTGCGCGCGCCCGAGCTGCGCACCCGCCTTGAGGCTCGCTTCGCCGAGATCCGGGCTCTGCGTATGAGCCTGGGCCCGCCGCTGGTGGCGGCCACCGCAGCCGCCTCGCGCCCGCCCCGGCCCCGGGCCCTCAGCGGAGACGAGGTGCGCGAGATCGACACGGCGGTGGCAACCATCGCCGATGATGGCCTGCGCGCGGCAGCCCGACGGCTGCTGGCCCGTGCTCGCCAGTCGGCGATGACGGGCCCGCTCACCGTCCTCCTCCTGGCCGGCGCGCTCTCCGGCTGCGCCACCCTGGGGGAGGTGGGGGCCCAGGGCGAGCGCTTGACGCCACGGCGGTCAGGAGCCTCGCCGATGACGCCGACCGCCCAGGCGTACTACCACTACTCGGTCGCGCAGATGCACGCCCAGGCCGGCCGGTTCAAGGAAGCCGTGGTGGCGGTTCGGGAGGCGATCAAGCGCGACGAGCGCTCCTCGTTCCTGTGGCGTGAGCTGGCCCAGTGGCTGGCGCGGACGGACGCGCCCGAGGAGGCGGTGGCGGCGGCGCGCAAGGCGGTGGAGCTGGCCCCCGACGATCCCGGCGCCCACCTCACCCTCGCCGAGCTCTTTCGGGGTCAGCGCAAGTATGCGGAAGCCGAGGCCGAGCTCGAGCGCGTCATCGCGCTGAGCCCCGATGCCGAGGAAGCGTATCTCACCCTCGCGCGCTACCACGTCGAGCAGAAGGCGTACCCGCAGGCTCGCGCGGTGCTCATGCGCCTGATCGAGCGCCAGCCGCGGCTGGCCCAGGCCCACTTCCTGCTGGGTCGTCTGGCCATCGAGACCGAGCAGCTCGACGAGGCCATCGCGCGCCTGTCGCGCGCCGTCGAGCTCGATCCCGATCATGACGGCGCCTGGACCGCCCTGGGCTACGCCTACGAGGCCAAGCGTGAGCCGGACCAGGCCGTCGAGGCCTATCGGCGCGCCGTGCGATCGAATCCCGACAATCCCGCCTTCGTCGAGCGCCTGGGCGACCTCCTGATCCGACTGGGCCGATTCACCGAGGCCCAAAACGAGATCGAGGCGCTGACCGAGGTCGCCCCCCGGGACGCCCGCCTGTGGATGAAGCTTGGCGCCGTCTACTACGAGCAGAAGCTCTGGGAGAAAGCCGCGGGCGCGTTCCGGCGGGCCGTGTTGCTGGAGCCGAACAATTTGCGGGCGCGCTACTTCCTGTCGGCCAGCCTGATGGACGGTGGCCGCGACGACGACGCCCGGACCGAGCTCGAGCGCATCCTCCGGCTCGACCCGCGCTCGATCGACGCCCGCGTGCAGCTCGGATTCCTGCACGGGCGGGCCAAGCGCTACGACCAGGCCATCGTGGTGCTCAAAGAGGCGGTGAACCTGGAGCCCAAGCGGCCGGAGCTGTTCCTGTACCTGGGGAGCGCGTACTTCCGCGCCAAGGAGTACGACCGCGCCTCCGAGGCCCTGCAGGAAGGGCTCACCATCGACGACAAGAGCCGGGACCTGCACTTCCAGCTCGGGGTGGTCCTCGAGAAGCAGCAGCGTTTCAACGACGCCGTTCGCGCCTTCCGGCGCGTCATCGCCATCGACCCCAAGCACGCCGAGGCCTACAACTACGTCGGCTACATGTACGCCGAGCGCGGGGAGAACCTCGAGGAGGCCGTGCAGCTCATCAGCCGGGCCCTGGACCTGGAGCCCGAGAACGGCTACTTCATCGACAGCCTGGGCTGGGCCTACTATCAGCAGGGCCGCTACCCGGAGGCCATGCGCGAGCTCGAGCGAGCGGTGGCGAAAGCCAAGGAGCCAGACCCCGTCATCTTCGATCACCTGGGCGACGCCTATGCCAAGGCCGGTCGTCACGAGGACGCCCTGGCCGCGTGGGAGCAGTCCCTGAAGCTGGACCCGACCGCGGTCGGGGTCAGGAAAAAGGTGGACGAGCTCCGGCAACGTCTCGGGCGAGTCAAAGGTGAGCGGTCGAAGGCGATCCCGTAGCGCCGTCGTCCTCGGTCTCCTGCTTCTTGCCGGCTGTGCCCGGGCCCTGCCCCCGCCGCGGAGCCCGATCGACCCCGAGACCCATCGGGCCATCGATCTGCTGACCGCACACTGGCGGGAGTTCTCCGACCTCAGGACCGTCGCCGACATCCAGCTCCAGCGCCGAAGCGAGCAGCACGCTATGACGGCCGTCCTGCTGGCCAAGGCCCCGACCTCGCTCAGGCTCGAGGCCCTGTCGCCCTTCGGCCAGCCCCTGCTGGTGCTGGCTGTCCACGAGGGGCAGCTCACCGCCTACAACGCGGCCGAGCACTCCGCCATGGTGGGACCGGCCACGGCCGATACCGCGGCGCGCCTGATCGGCCTGCCGTTCGACCCCGATGACCTGGTGGGAGTACTGGCCGCCCGCGCGGTTCCCCCCAAGGATATTCGAGTGGCCTCCCTGCTCCCGCCGGACGAGCATGGTCCCTCGCTCGAGCTCATCGGCACCGTCCACCGTCAGCGCATCTGGATGGACTTCCAGAGCGGGATCGTCCGCCGGCTGGAGATCACCGGTGGCCGCTACGCGGCGCTCGTGAGCTACCTGCGCGACGCCGACGGGCGTCTGCGCGGGTTCGACCTGAGCGCCGCCGACGCCTGGGTGACGGGGTCGGTCCGCTACCGTGACCCCGTGTTCGACGGCGGTGTGGACCCCGACCGCTTCCGGCTGACCATTCCCCCCGGCGCCCGCATCGAACACCTGCGTTGACGTCGAGATCCCCCGAAAAGTCGGCCCGTTTCGTTGACGCTTCCGGGGGTGCATGGTAGGCTCGGCTGCCTTGGCGAAGGGGTCGGCAAGCGGTCGCCGTTTCGTGCTCAGCGCCGCCGCCAAAGTGAACCTCGCGCTCGAGGTCCTGAACCGGCGTGACGACGGGTACCACGAGATCGCGACGGTCATGCAGACCGTCGACCTGACCGATCGGCTGACCATCGAGGACGCGGACACCGTCGAGTTGCGCGTGAGCGACGGGGCTGTCCCAACCGACTGCACCAACATCGCGCTGCGGGCGGCGCTGGCGTTGCGGGCTGCGGCCGGCGTCGACCGTGGCGTTCGCGTGGGGCTCTGCAAGCGGATCCCGGTGGCAGCCGGCCTGGGCGGCGGATCGGCGGATGCGGCTGGGGTGCTGGTCGGGCTCAACCGCCTGTGGGGACTGCGGTGGCCCCGGTCCAGGCTGGAGGAGGTCGCCGCCGGCCTGGGCATGGACGTCCCCTTCTTTCTCCGCGGGGGCGGGGCCCTGGCCACCGGACGGGGTGAGCGGCTCGTGTCGGTCCCCGCCGGGGGACTGGCCCTGGTGCTGGTCAACCCGCGATTCGGGTCGAGCACGGCCGAGGTCTACGGTCGGGTCACGCCGCCCATGTATACGGACGGCCGTCGCGCCCAGGCGCTGGTCGAGGCCCTGCGCAGTCGCCGCGTCACCCGGGTGGCCTCGAGCCTTTACAATGGGCTCGAGGGAGCCGTCGCCCCGCTCCATCCGGAGATCGGACGGATGCGGGCGGCGCTGCTCGCCGCCGGGGCGCTGGGGGCGGGCATGTCAGGCAGTGGCCCGACGGTGTTCGGGGTGGCGCGTTCCTTCGAGCACGCCCGCCAGATCCGGGCGCGCCTGACCCGATGCTCCTGGGCCTGTTGGGCGGTGCGCACGATACGGGGGCCGGCGGTCCGAATACGCAGTGCACACTGAGGGCGGGCGGATGCTGGGGCGTGGCCAAGCGGTAAGGCGCGGGACTTTGGATCCCGTATACGGAGGTTCGAATCCTCCCGCCCCAACCAACGCCGAACGAGAGGCGCGATGACTTACGACCTGAAGCTCTTCACGGGGAACGCCAACCCGTCGCTGGCCGAGGAGATCGCCCGCTATCTGCACCTGCCCCTCGGGGATGTGGAAGTCTCCCGCTTCTCCGACGGCGAGGTGTTCGTGCAGGTCAACGAGAACGTCCGCGGCACCGACGTCTTCATCGTCCAGCCCACCTGCCCGCCCGTGAACGACAACCTGATGGAGCTGCTGGTGATGATCGATGCGCTCAAGCGGGCCTCCGCTCGGCGCATCACCGCGGTACTGCCCTACTATGGCTACGGGCGTCAGGATCGCAAGGTGCAGCCTCGGGTACCCATCACGGCCAAGCTGGTGGCTGATTTGTTGACGGCCGCCGGCGTGGATCGGGTCCTGGCTCTCGACCTGCACGCCGGGCAGATCCAGGGCTTCTTCAATATCCCGGTGGACCACCTGTTCGCGGCACCGGTCATCGTCGACTACCTGGGCAAGAAGGAGCTCCGGGATCCGGTCATCGTGTCCCCCGACGCCGGCGGCGTCGAGCGGGCCCGGGCCATCGCCAAGCGGCTCCGGGCCGGGCTGGCCATCATCGACAAGCGGCGCGAGGGCCCCAATCAGGCCGTGGCCATGTACCTCATCGGCGACGTGCGGGGCAAGGACACCGTGGTCATCGACGACATGATCGACACCGCGGGCACCCTGGCGCAGGCGGTCGGCACGTTGGAGCGCGAGGGGGCGCGACGCATCCTCGCCTGTGGTGTGCACGCGGTGCTCTCCGGCCCCGCCCTCGAACGCCTCACCGCCGCGCCACTCGAGGAGGTCGTGGTCACCAACTCGATCCCTGTGGCCGAGGCCAGGCGCCTGCCCCAGTTGACGGTGCTCACCGTGGCTCCGATCCTGGGCGAGGCCATCCGCCGCATCCACGACGAAGAATCCGTGTCGACCCTGTTCATCTGAAGGAGCGCTTCAT
>JBOHPM010000145.1:0-7539 GCA_050731715.1 Candidatus Rokuibacteriota bacterium | reverse complement strand
GCCCCCTTGTCCACCACCGTGGCCAGCCGGGTGCCGTAGCCGAAATAGAGGCTCTTGACGATGGCGTTGGCGTCCACCGCGTGGTTCAGCGCCTGCCGCACCTTGACGTTGTCGAAGGGCGGCTTGCGCACGTCGATGGTGACGTGAAAGATGCGGGGGGCGGCGATCGTCTTGATCACCAGCTTGTCGTTGCGCTTGAGATCGGCGATCCGGACGTGGGGGATCGGCGCGATCAGATCGACCTCGCCGGCCTGCAGCGCGGCGATCCGGGCGGCGTCCTCCAGGATCGGCCGGACGGTGATCTTCTTCACCTTGGGCGCGCCCCGCCAGTAGTGCTCGTTGGCCTCGAGCACCATCCGCTCGTTCTTCGTCCAGGCCACCAGCTTGAACGGACCGGTCCCGTTGGGCCGGGTGGCGATCGCCTCCTTGCCCACGGCGTTGGTGTGCTTGGGCGAGAGCATGAGACCGAACAGCTCGCCCAGGCGGACCGGGAGCAGGAAGTCGGGAGTCTTGGTGATCACGTTGACCGTGAAGGGATCCACGACCTCGGTCCGGGCGATCGTGCTCAGCTCCGAGATGATGGTGGCCTTGGTCTCCGGGTTGGTCCCCCGATCCAGGGTGAACTTGACGGCGTCGGCGTCGAAGGCGTCGCCGTTGTGGAACCGGACCCCCTTGCGCAGCGTGAATTGCCACGTGGTCGGATTCAGCCGCTTCCAGGAGGTGGCCAGGGCCGGGACCAGGTTGCCCCGGGCATCGCGGGCGGTCAGCCCGTCGTAGACGTTGACGATGAAGATCTGGGTGTTGCGGCCCACGGTGAGGTGCGGGTCGAAGGTGTTGGGCTCGGCGGCCAGGCCGATCGTGACCTCCCCGCTGGGCGCAGCGGCCGCCGGGGTGGCAAGCAGCGCGCCGAGGGCCAGCCCCACCAGGAGCGAGAAGCCTCGCGTGAACGTTCCGGATCGCTGAATCTCGCTGACCATGCGCGCTCCTCTTCCCGGCTGCCTCAGGCGCCGGTCTGCCGGCCTTTGACCTCGACGATGACGTTGCGGAACCGCTTCGTGCCGACGTTCTGCAGGGCGTGCCGCAGCGTGCCCTGATGCCAGCGCATGATCGTCCCCGGGGTCACCTCGATCCGGTCCACGGTGCCGTCCGCGTTCGGCCGCTCGACGACGTCCCCCTCGATGACGATCGAGGTGTAGTCCAGGTGGTGAGTGTGCCAGCCGGCCTTCTGGCCCGGCGCCAGATCGATCCGCCAGACCCGTACGCTGTCGTCCTCGTAGACCAACTCGGTTCCGATCGGGTTTCCCTTCGGGTCGGCCTCATCCACCATCGCCCCTCCTATTTACAAGGGGGCCCCGAGATGGCCCCCATACCCCCAACGCTCGAGCGCCCCGGCCAAGCCGTGGCGCTCCTCGGTTCCGCGACGTGGCAGCGGGAAGGTAGCACAGTGAGGACCACCTGTTCCAGGATCGGAGCACAGCGTGGCGCGCGTTGAGATACGTGCAGCCGCCCGCTACAATCGCGCCGGCTGCGAGCCGTGCGTCCGGGGCGACGGCCCCGTGGGGAGGTCCGAAGACGTGAGCAAGCGGTACGTCGGCGCCGCGCTGAGCCCACGGGAGACGCGCAAGCTCGTCCTCGGGCGCGGCAGCTACGTCGGCGATCTGACCGCGCCGGGACTGCTGCACGCGGCCTTCGTGCGCAGCCCCCACGCCCATGCCCGGCTGGGCCGGGTGACCGTCGACGCCGCGCGACGGGCGCCGGGCATCGCGGCGGTGCTGACCGGTCAGGACCTGGCCCGGGCGACGGCGCCCCTGCGGATCGCGCCGCCGATCGAGGGGCTGCTGCCGATGGAGATGCCGACCCTGCCCACCGACAAGGTTCGCTTCGTCGGCGACCTCGTCGCCTGCGTGATCGGCGAGGACCGTTACCAGGTCGAGGACGCCTGCGCCCTCGTCGAGGTCGCGTACGCCCCGCTGCCGGCCGTCGTCGATCCCGAGCGCGCCCAGGCACCTGGCCTGCCGCTGGTCGACGAGGGCGTCCCGGCGAATCGCCCGTACACAGGCGTGTTCGCCCACGGTGACGTCGAGGCTGCGCTGGATCGCGCGGACCGGGTCGTGCAGGCGCGCTTCCACCAGGGCCGCCAGACGCATGCCCCGCTCGAGGCGCGGGGGTGCCTGGCTAGCTGGCTGCCCGGCGAGGAGACGCTCACCTTCTGGCATTCGACCCAGATCCCGCATCCCGTTCGCTCGGCGCTGGCCGCGCGGCTGGGGATTCCCGAGAGCGCAGTGCGGGTTATCACGCCCGACGTGGGCGGTGGCTTCGGCCAGAAGATCCCCCTTTACCGCGAAGAGCTGGCCACCGCCGCCGCCTCGCGGCTGCTGGGCCGGCCGGTGCGCTGGGTCGAGACCCGCCGCGAGAACCTGCTCGCCGCGCTCCACGCCCGGGAAGACATCGTCGACGTCCGGGCTGCCGTGAAGGTGGACGGCACGATCCTGGGCCTGGACGTGCGGATCCTCGCCGACTTCGGGGCCTACGCGTACTTCCCCGCCAACTACATGGCCCGGGTGGTCGGGATGATGGTGCCCGGCGCCTACCGGTTGCGCGACTACCGCTACACGATCACGGCTGTCCTCACGAACAAATGTCCGTCCGGCCCCTACCGCGCGCCGATGCTGATCTGTAGCTGGGTGACCGAGGGGACCGTCGAGGCGATTGCGCGCGCGCTCGGCCTGGACCCGATCGAGGTCCGCCGCCGCAACATGCTCGGCGAGGCCGATCTGCCGTACACCACGGCGACCGCGCTGACGTACCGGTCGGTGTATCCGCGCGACACGCTGGAACAGGCGCTGGCGAGCTTCGACTACAAGGACCGCCGGCGCGAGCAGGCCGGCGCCCGCGCGGCCGGACGGATCGCCGGGATCGGCGTGGCGACCTACATCGAGCCCAACACCTACGGCTCCGAGTTCTACAAGGCCGCCGGCATCCCGGGCTCGGGTCACGACGCCGCGATCGTCCGGATCGAGCCGAGCGGCGCCGTCTCGGCCCAGGTAGGTATCGTCAGTCAGGGTCAGGGGCACCTGACGACGGTGGCCCAGGCGCTGGCCGACGCGCTGACGGTGCCGATCGAACGGGTCCGAGTCCACAGCGGCGACACGGCGGCCGCGCCCTACGGCATGGGCACGCGTGGCAGCCGCGGCGGCATGGTCAGCGCCGGCGCGGCGCTGGGGGCCGCGCAGATGCTCAAGCAGAAGCTGTTGCGGATCGCGGCGCACCTGCTGGAGGCGCCGCTCGAGGATCTCGAGCTGCGCGACGGGCAGGTCAGCGTGCGCGGCGCGCCGGCGCCGGCCCTCACCCTCGCCCAGCTCGCCCAGAAGGCGTACCTGGCCCCGACGGAGCTGCCGCCGGGGATGGAGCCCGGCCTGGAGGCGACGCATGCCTTCGACCCGCCGCCCCTGACCTTCTCGAGCGGAACCCACATCTGCCAGGTCGAGATCGATCCCGAGACCGGCCGCCTGACCATCGCGAAATACACGATCGTGGAGGACTGCGGGCGGATGCTGAACCCCCTCGTCGTCGAGGGCCAGCTTCACGGCGCCACGGCCCAGGGCCTGGGTGGCGCCCTCCTGGAGGAGGTCGTCTACGCGGAGGACGGGCAGAATCTGAGCGCGACCTTCATGGACTATGCGATACCGACGGCCGCGCACGTGCCATCGTTCGAGATCGAGCACCTCGAGCGGCCGGACCCGGGCACGCCCCTCGGCATCAAGGGAATGGCCGAGGGCGGTGTGATGGGCGCCTCGGCGGCGATCTCGAACGCCGTGGCCGACGCCCTGGCGCCTCTGGGCGTCGGCGCCGGCCGTCAGCCGTTCACCGCATACCATCTGGCGGAGAGGGTTCGCTCCGCTCGCCCTTGACGGGGCCAGGAGCTCGATCGTGACCGCCACCGAACTCTGCTTCACCCCCGCCGTCGAGCTGGCGGAGCTGATCCGCCGCCGCGCGCTGTCGCCCGTCGAGATCACGCGCTCCGTGCTGGAGCGGATCGAGCACTTGAACAAGCCCATCGGCGCCTTCGTGCTGGTCCACGCCGAGCGCGCCCTCCGCGACGCCCGTCAGGCCGAGCAGGTGGTGATGGCCGGCCAACCGCTCGGCCCGCTTCACGGTGTGCCGGTGTCGATCAAGGACAATCTGTGGACGGCCGGCGACCGCACCAGCTTCGGGTCGCGCCTGCTGGCCGAGTTCGTGGCCCCCGAGGACGCCCCGAGCGTCGCCCGCCTGCGCGCGGCCGGGGCGATCGTCATCGGCCGCACCAACCTGCCGGAGTTCGCCTGGCGGGGCTCGACGGACAATCCGCTGTTCGGCGAGTCCCGCAATCCCTGGGACCTGACCCGCACGCCCGGCGGATCGACCGGTGGCGGCGCGGCGGCCGTGGCGGCGGGCCTGGGGCCGCTCGCGCTGGGCTCCGATGGGGCCGGCTCGATCCGCATCCCGGCCAGCTTCTGCGGGCTCGTCGGTCTGAAGCCCACCTTCGGGCGAGTGCCGATGTACCCGGCCGCCGGTGGCAACGAGCTGGTCGCCCACGTCGGTCCGCTCACCCGGGTGGTGCGTGACGCGGCCCTGATGATGAACGTGATCAGCCGCTACGACTCGCGCGACCCGTTCGCCCTGCCTGACGATGGCGTGGACTACCTGACTGCCTGCGACGAGCCCCTCGGCGGAGCCCGCGGCCGTTCAGCGATCCGGGTCGCCTGGTCGGCGAATCTCGGCTTCGCCCCCGTCGAGCCCGAGACGCAGGAGATCGCCGCCGCCGCGGCGCGGGCGCTCACGGACGCCGGCCTGGTGGTCGAGGAGGCCAGCCCGGATCTGGGCGATCCGAGCTCGATCCTCGAGACGCTCTACGGGGGCGCCCAGGCGGGCGCCCACGCCGCCCGTCCGCCGGAGCAGAAGGCGCAGATGGATCCGGCGCTGGTGGCGTACGCCGAGGCCTCCGCCGGGCTGACCGTGGCCGACTATCTCCAGGCGGTGGTCGCTCGCCAGAAGCTGGTGGACGCGCTGCGACGCTTCTTCGAGCGCTACGACCTGCTGCTCACGCCCACCCTCGGCTTGCCGGCCTTCCCGCTGGGCCTCGTCGGTCCCCGCGAGGTTGCCGGCCGCGCCGTGGTCCACCTGGGCTGGACCCTCTGCTACCCCTTCAACTACAGCGGGCAGCCGGCCGTCTCCGTTCCCGCCGGCTGGACGGCGAGCGGCCTGCCCGTCGGGCTGCAGATCGTCGGCCGACGTCTGGAGGACGCGCTCGTGCTTCGGGCTGCGGCGACGCTGGAGACGCTCCGCCCGTGGGCCGCGCGCCGGCCGCGCGAGGCCTAGCTCACCCGGACTTCTTGCCCACGGCGTCGCGAACCTCTTCGACGGTCAGCGGGCCAATGTCGAGGAAGGCGATGATGCGGCACGGACAGGCTTCCCCGCCCTCGAACTTCCAGGGGAAGGCTCCGATGATGCATCGCGTGTTCAGGACCTTCTCGATGTCACCGCCCACATTCTCGGCGTGGATGCAGCCCTCCGGGAAGGCCAGGTAGTGCATCGGGAAGATCTCTTCCTTCACCAGCCGCCCGCTCTTGTGGTGGCGGTACTCGTACTCGCCGAAGAACTCGCGAACATCCCGGCCCACCTTCTCCTCGAAGCGTCGCGTGAGGTCGGGCCGCATGTAGCGGATGGTGGTGTTCATCGGGTGGTCGCCCGAGCCGGCGTCGATGCCCCACCAGGCGATCCGCATGTCGTGCATCCACTGGGCTAGCTCCCGGGTCCCCCCAGGGTGCATGCAGAAGTACCGCGTGAGGTCTTGCTGGGGCTTGCCCTCGTAGTAGCGGTGGTACCCGGTGTGGAGGATGAGGATGTCCCCGGGCCTGACCTCCATCCGGTCGGTGATGTGCTTGGGGGTGATGATGCTCCAGTCCTCCACCGCGTCGGAGACGTCGACGACCACGCCCTCGTGGACGAGCTTGGTGAGGGGCAGGGAGGCGATGTCCCCCGCGCCGTCGGCGGCATGCATGGGGCCGTCGAGGTGGGTCCCCACATGCAAGGACGTCTCGATCCGCTGCGACACGATGCGGTTCGTCTGGAGCGTCTGCGTGTAATAGATCTTGGAGCCCGGGTAACCGACCCACCCGGGCGTATGCATGTTCCAGGGATGCGAGAGGTCGACCAATCGCATGAGGTGCCGCCGCCGCGCGGGATGATAAGTCGTTGACAACCGATTGTCGATTGTTTAGTTTCCCGCGCACATGGATCTCGGCTTGAAGGGCAAGGTGGCCCTCGTCACCGGTGGCAGCAAGGGCATCGGCAAGGCGGTGGCCCGCGGGCTGGCGCAGGAGGGGGCCCGGGTGGCCATCTGCGCGCGGACCCGGACGGAGCTGGACGCCACGGCGACGGAGCTGGCCAAGGCCACCGGCAGCGAAGTCTTCGCGGTGGCCGGCGATCTGACGCGCGAGGCCGACGTGGGAAAGATCGTCGAGGCCACCGTGGGCCATTTCGGCCGCCTCGACATCCTCGTCAACAACGCCGGCGCCGCGCCGGGCGGCCTCCTGCTCGACCTCAGCGAGGAGGACTGGCAGAAGGCGCTGCAGCTCAAGTTCATGGGCTACGTCCGCTGCATGAAGGCCGTCATCCCGCACATGCTCAGGCAGGGCGGCGGCCGCATCGTCAACATCATCGGCAACGATGGCGTCAAGCCCATCGGCGTCGAGCTGACGCCGAGCGCGGCCAACGCCGCCGACCTGGCCGTCACCGTGGCCCTGGCCGAGCAGTACGGCCGGAACAACATCTGCATCAACGCCATCAACCCCGGGCCGGTCGCCACCGAGCGGTGGGAGACGCTGATCGGCGGCATCGCCCGCATCCGGCACATTCCCGTCGCCGAGGCCCAGAAGCGGGCGGAGGCCAGCATTCCCCTCGGGCGCATCTGCACCCCCGAGGAGGTGGCCAACGTCGCGGTCTTCGTGGCCTCCCCCCGGGCGAGCTTCATGAACGGCGCGCTCATCACGCTGGACGGTGGGCAGCGCAAAGCCTTGCTCGACTGACGGGCGCGCCCCTCGATACCGGCGCAGAATCACCGTGAAGCCCCCGGCGTTCGACTACCTGGCCCCGACTTCCGTCGCGGAGACGCTGGCGATCCTGGCCGAGCTCGGGGAGCGCGCGAAGCTGCTGGCCGGGGGCCAGAGCCTGGTCCCGCTCCTGAACTTCCGCCTCGTCCGACCTCAGCACCTGGTGGACCTCAACGGCGTGGCCGCCCTGGCCGGCATCCGTGAGGACGATGGGCACCTGGTGATCGGTGCCATGACGCGCCAGCGCGCCGTGGAGACGTCGGCTCTGATACGCACGCGCTGCCCGCTCCTGGCCGAGGCGATGCCCCAGATCGGCCACGTGCAGATCCGGAATCGGGGAACGATCGGGGGCAGCCTGGCCCACGCCGACCCGGCCGCCGAGCTGCCGGCGGTCGTGGCCGCGCTGCAGGGTGAGCTGGTGGTGCTCGGCGTCCACGGCCGGCGCGTC
>JBOHPM010000144.1:0-7546 GCA_050731715.1 Candidatus Rokuibacteriota bacterium | reverse complement strand
GGGGCGTACCGATCCAGGCCATGGATCCCGGATTATCGCACGTCGAGTGATGTAGACTTGGGCCCCATGCGGCGACGTGGCAAGGTCATCCCCTTCCCCGGACCCCGGTCCGGGCCCCCGCCCCGGCCCCCGGTGCGCACTCTCCGAGACGACGAGCCCGGCCTGGTGGAGGTTCACCGCTGTGACCAGGCCGAGGCCCTGGTGGTCAAGGGGCTCTTCGAGAGCCAGGGCATCCCCACGCTGCTCCGTGCCCGCCTGGCCCACACCGTGTACCCCTTCACGGTGGGGCAGCAGGGTGAGGTCGTGGTCCTGGTGCCCGAGTCTGCCGTCACCCGGAGCCGGTTGCTCCTGGCCCGGGTCTCGGGCGGGCCCTCGTTCCTCTGACGCCGTCGGGCAACAGCGGTACGAGCTCTTCGAGCGAACCCAGCACCAGGTCGGCCTCGACGAACGCCTGATGTCGGGTCGCGGCACAGGGCACGGCCACACAGGCCATGCCCGCCCGCTTGGCCGCGAGCACGCCGTTGCGCGAGTCCTCGATGACCAGACAACGGCCCGGCGGCAGCCCCAGCCGCGACGCGGCGGCCAGGAACACGTCGGGCGCCGGTTTGCCGCGGCCCACCTCCACGCTGGACACGACAGTCGAGAAGTGCTGGTCGATCTCCAGAGAACGCAGGGTGGCGGCAATGACCTCCGGCGTCGACGATGAGGCCAGGGCCAGCCGGTAGCCGGCCTGCCGCAGCCACACGAGCACCGCGGGGATGCCGGGCAGGGCCACGGCCTCCCGCGCCAGCAGCGCGATGAGCCCCGCCGCGAACTCGCGCGCCAGCGCCTCGGTGCTGGGCGCCAGCCCGTGGCGGGATCGCAGAATGGTGAAGATCTCTTGATCCGTGAAGCCGATGAACTCGGCGTTCTCCTCCTGGGAGTAGCTGACACCGTAGGTAGCCAGCTGCCGGCGGGCGGCCTCCAGGTGCAGCGGCTCGGAGTCCACCAGGACACCGTCCATGTCGAAGACGACGGCCTCGATCCCAGCGAACCGCGGGGTGGTCACCGCAGCTCGCCCACGATGGCCTCCAGGGCGTGCGTCACCCGCTGCAGCGCCGACACCTCGAGCGTGTGAAGACCATCGCGGCTCGTATGATAGGTGTCGAACGGCGGGGGCCGATGCATCAGGTGGCGAAATGCGCTGCGGGCCGGGCTCAAGACGAACCGCCGGAGCTCCTCGGCGTGGCGCGAGGGCGCGATCGTGAATCCATAGGCGGCAAGGCCCGCCGCGGCGAACGCCCGGTGGTCGCTGCCGAAGACCGGGATGCGGCCCACGACGTGGTAACTGTCGTCGCGCCTGAGACCCAGGCCGTCGAGGGCGCCGGTGACACGTCGCAGGAACGGGGACTCGCCGGCGACGTCCCACACGGCCAGGCTGTCGCCGATGCCGCACAGCTCGAGGCTGAGCACGCCGACGACGTCGGCCAGCGGCGTGTCCCGGACATAGGCCCGGGCCCCGAGGTAGCCGAGCTCCTCGGCGGCGGTGAACAGCAGGCGCACCCGCAGCCCCCGCGGCACTCGCGGCGCGAGCCGGCCCAGCAGGTGGAGCAGAATGCCGACGGCGGCGGCGTTGTCGTTGGCGCCGGGACTGCCCGGCACCGCGTCGTGGTGGGCGATCAGCACGAGCACCCGGTCGCCCATCCCCAGGTCGACGCTGAAGTTCTCCCCTCGCCCCTCGAAGGTCGCGAAGGCATGGCGCGCGAAATCCAGCCCGTGGGCGGTGAGATAGGCGGCCACGGCCGCCTCGCGCTCGGGATTGGTCCGGGCCTCCACGAGCCGAGCCAGCGCCAGCGGGGTGCCCTCACCGCTGAGCACGGCCTCGAGCGGCGCGGGCTCCGGCACCGTCACCGGCCGGCGGGCGTTGAGGAGCCGTGTCACGCCCCGGTTGACCCGTCCCCTCAGGAAGAAGCCCAGCTCGCGCAGGGTCACGACAGACCCAGGACGCGGCAGGCGTTCGCGGTGAGCCGCGCCGCCAGGTCGTCGAGTGGCTCGCCCCGCAGCTCGGCCACCCGCGCCGCCGTGATCGCCAGGTAGGCCGGCTCGTTGCGCTGGCCGCGGTGACCCTGCGGGGGCAGGAAGGGACAGTCGGTCTCGATCACCAGCCGGTCGCCGGGCACGAAGCGGGCCACGTCGGGCAACGCCCGCGCGTTCGGGTAGGTGACGGGACCGGCCAGCGAGACGCATAGCCCCAGGTCCAGACACTGACGGGCCACGGCCACGTCGCCCGAGAAGCAGTGCATGATCCCACCCACCTCGCGCACCTTCTCCTCGGTCAGGATCTGCACGATCTCGGCGTGGGCCTCACGACAGTGGATCACCACGGGCTTGCCGGCGCGGCGGGCCAGATCGAGCAGCCACCGGAAGACCCGCGTCTGGTCGTCGCGGGGCGCCAGGTTCCGGAAGAAATCGAGCCCAATCTCGCCGATGGCGACCACGCGCGGCTCGGCGGCCAGGCGGGCGATCTCGACCAGCGCCGGCTCGTCGCCGCTGGCGGCGTCGTGGGGATGGATGCCCACCGTCGCCCACACATCGGGCTCGCGCCGGGCCAGGGCCACCGCGGCCGCCGAGCCGTCGACGTCGGTGCCCACCGTCACCAGCCGCCGGACACCGGCGCCGCGCGCCCGGGCCAGGACCTCGGGCAGGTCGGCGGCGAACTGCGCAAAGTGCAGGTGCGCGTGGGTATCGACGAGGTCGGGCATCAGCGCGTGACGTGGAAGCGGAGCCGGCCCAGGAGCTGCTCGGAGCCGGTGATGACGTCCACCACCCAGCTGCCGGAGGGATCGGCAGGAAAGGCCGTCTTGCGCGAGTAGGTGCGGAAGCCTTCCCGGCGGCCGCCGCGAACCGGCGAGAGGCGCACGTCGTCCACGATCTGGCCCTCCCGGCGCCAGACGTGCCGCACGCTCTGCTGGAGCCCGGCCGGCGCGTAGATCGCGGTGTAGGCGATGAGGCCCCGCTGACGGAGGTCGTCGGCCCGGATGGTGCCGGCCACGGGCTCCAGCGCGTCGGCGCCGGTGACGGCCCACGCCATCGTCTTCTGGGCGATGAACAGGGGCACCGGCGGGAGCGCCGCGCGACCCCACCAGGCGGCCACGGCGACGAATACGCCGATCAAGGCCATCGTGCGCAGCCCGAACCACCACCGCCAGCCGCGCGCCCGGCACACGGAGGGCGTGAGCGCGAGCACGGAGGCCCACGCCGCGCCCGCCAGCGCCAGGTGCGGGGGTACGCCGACGAGCGGCAGGGCCAGATTGAGCCCACAAAAGATCGAGACCAGGAAGAAGACGTACCGGGTCCAGGGCCGGGGCTGGACCACGACGTGGTACCAGGGATCGAAGGTGGCCAGCACGGCCAGCACCACGATCAGGATCAGGAACGGCGCGTTGATGGACGTGAGCGTGCTACTCGCCCAGTACACGGGCAGGAGAAAGAGCAGCACGCCGTGGTAGAGGCTCTGGATCAGGTAGTCGGCGGCGGTGATGACCAGACGGTGACCCCGGGTCTCCAGGGCCTGCCGCACCTGGGTCAGCACGGCGAAGAGAATCCAGATCAACAAGATCGAGCCCACGAACCAGCGAATCTGGGTGAGCTCACGCCGGAACACGAACAGCGTGAGGAGTCCGCCGATGAGGGAGAGCAGCGAGATGCCCCAGCGACGGAGCCACGGCCACCACGCCCGCGGCGGCGGAGCGCTCCCCGGTCCGCCCGCCGGGGGCGCCTTCGGATCCATCACCCTACGTCACCCGGGCGCCGGGGGGCAGATCACGGTCGAGGATCAGGATGGACAGACGCCCCTCGGCCGAGCCGGCCAGGAGCATGCCCTGGGACTCGATGCCCATGAGCCGGGCCGGCTCGAGGTTGGCCACGACCACGACCTTCTTGCCGACGAGATCTTCGGGCCGGTAGTGCTCGGCGACTCCCGCCACGACGGTCCGCTGCTCGCTCCCCAGCGAGACCGTGAGCTTGAGCAGCTTCCTGGACTTGGCCACTGCCTCGGCGGCCACGACCTCGGCCACCCGGAGATCGATCCGCGAGAACTCGTCCTTCGTCGCCGGCCCCGCCGGCACCGCCTGCTCGCCCCGAGCGTCTCGCGCAACCCGAGCGGTCCCATCGCCTGCTGCTGCTCCTGCCGTCGGCGCCGGAGCGCGCTGGTCGACGCGGGGGAACAGGCCCGAAAGCTTCGTGACGCGCGGAATCGCGTGGACCTGCCCGAGGACCGCGTTGCCCAGATCCGGTTTCCGCGCATCCCCGAGGGCCGCCCGGATCCTGGCGGCGGCATCGGGCAGGAACGGATCCAGCACGATGCCGAGAAAGCGCAAGGAGTCAGCCAGTGTGAGCATGACCCGGTGCAATTCGGGCTTCTTCGTCGAGTCCTTGGCCAGCGCCCAGGGCCGACTGGCGTCGATGTAGCGGTTCACCTCGGCGATGAACTGCCAGATGCTGGCGAGCGCCTTGTGGAAGGCAAACTCACTCATGGCCTGGGTCACCGCCGGCCGGGTCTCGGCAGCCACCGCTCGTACCTGTTCGTGCGCGCCGGTAGGGCTGACCGCCGTTGGCTGGTCATTCGGCTCCGCCTGGGCCAGCAGGGTCGTGGCCCGGGCCACGAGGTTGCCGAGGTCGTTGGCCAGGTCGGCGTTGAGCCGGCCCACGAACGCCTCTTCGGAAAAGTCGGCGTCGAGCCCGAAGACCATCTCGCGCATGACGAAGTACCGGAACGCGTCGTTGCCGTATTTCTCGCTCAGCGCCAGCGCCTCCACCACGTTGCCGACGGACTTGGACATCTTGCCGCCGCCGATGTTCCAGTAGCCGTGGACGTTGAGGTGCCGGAAGATCAGCGCGTCGGACCGGTCCTCGGCCATCCCCTCGGCCCGGGCCAGGGCCTTGAGCATGCAGGGCCAGTAGACGGCGTGGGGCTTGAGGATGTCCTTGCCGATGAGGTGCTGGACGTGCGGCCAGAACGTGCGGAAGCGCTCGCCGTCCGGGTAGCCCAGCGCCGACACGTAGTTGATGAGGGCGTCGAACCACACGTAGGTGACGAAGCGATCGTCGAAGGGCAGCGGGATCCCCCACTGCAGCCGGCTCGTGGGCCGGCTGATCGACAGGTCTTGCAGTCGCTCGCCCAGGAAGCCCAGGATCTCGTTGCGATAGCGCTCGGGCCGGATCAGGTCCGGCTGGGCCCGGAGGTAACCCACCAGCCAGTCCTGGTACGCCGACATCCGGAAGAAGTAGTTCTCCTCCTCGATGTAGGTGAGCGGCGTCCGGTGATCGGGGCACAGGCCGTCCACGATCTCCTTCTCGGTGTAGAAGCGCTCGCAGCCGAAGCAGTACTGCCCGCCATACTTGCCCCGGTAGAGCTCCCCGGCCTCCTTGAGCCGGCGCAGGATGTGCTGGACCACCGCGGCGTGCCGGGGCTCGGTGGTGCGGATGAAGTCATCGTTCGTGATGCCCAGCCGCTTCCAGGCCTCGCGGAAGGCGGCCGAGTTCCGATCGGCCATGACCTGGGGCGTGAGGCCGGCCGCGGTGGCGGCCTGGGCGATCTTGTCGCCGTGCTCGTCGGTGCCGGTGAGGAAGAAGACGCGGTCGCCGGCCAGCCGGCGCCAGCGGGCCATCGCGTCCCCCACGATCGTCGTGTACGCGTGCCCCAGGTGGGGCGGCGCGTTGATGTAATAGATCGGTGTGGTGAGGTAGAAGACGCCCGGAGCCACGCCCACCTAGGGCAGCCCACCCTCGGTCTGATCCGGGCTCGCGGACCCCTCTACGACAACGTGCGCGCGCCCTTCCCACGTGAGCTGATCCAGCGGCACCTCGGCCTCGGTGCCGTCGGGGAACCCCACGACCACCGACTGCTTGAGCACCCGGATCGAACGGATCTTGCCGCTCATGCAGCCCCCACCGCCGCAGGTGGCCTGGCAGGGCGTGTTCACCTTGGGCAGGCGGGAGCGCAGCTCCTGATAGAGGGAGAACTCATAGAGCAGGCAGCACTTGAGACGTCCGCAATTGCCCAGGAGCCGGCTGTCGGTGAGCGGCATGTCCTGGGCCTTGGCCATCTTCACCGAGATCGGCTCGAACTTTCGCAGATGCGACGAGCAGCAGAGCTGCCGCCCGCAGGGCCCGATCCCGTCCATGACCTTGGTCGTGTCGCGGGCGCCGATCTGCCGCATCTCGATCCGGGCGCGAAGCTCGCGGGCCAGGTCGCGCACCAGCTCGCGGAAGTCCACGCGCTCCTCGGCGTTGAAGAACACCGTGATCCGTCGGGCGGTGGGATGGATCTCGACGTCCACCACCTTCAGCTGCAGGCCCCGCTGCCGGGCCAGGCGCTGCGACGTCACCACGTGCGCCTTCTCGCGCTCCCGCCGCTCGCGCCACTCGCGGGCCTCGGCCTCGGTCGCCAGGCGCAGGACCCGGGGGTAGACCCGGTCGCGCTTGAACTCGGGCAGCAACCGCCGCGGCCGGCGCACCTCCCCGATGAGCTCGACGCCCGCCGCCTCCACGACGACCAGGTCGCCGACGCCGGTCACGAGCTCGTCACCCTCCAGGCGATGGTCTTCGGTCTGGGCGACCTCGCGCAGTCGCACCCCGATCAGATACTCGACCGCCGTCTCGCTCATAGTCCTATCCTCACGCCGCCCGCAGGGCCAGGCGCGCCAGAACGACCTCCAGCGTCAGCCGCGGCGTCACGTTCACGGCCAGCGACTGACGTGCCTCCCGGCAGGTGGTGATGGCCTGGAGCAGCGCCGGCACCGTCCACGGCGCCGCCTCCTCGGCCAGCGCGGCGGCCGCGTCGGGATCGGTGAGCAGCCGGCTCGGGGCGCCACACCGGACGAGCAGGAGATCCCGACAGTGAAGCCAGCACGCGTCGACGAAGCGTTCGGCCCGCTCGCGATCGCGCTCGAACGCAGAGGCGCGACGGAACAGGGCCTCCACGCCCTTGGCCCGCACCTCCGCCAGCGCCTCGACCGCGTCGGCCAGCTCGCGCGCGGCAGGAGCCGGACGCGGCGGGAAGCGGACGAGCTGGCAACGCGACAGCACGGTGGCGGGGACTGCGCGGGCCCGCGCCAGGACCAGGATGACGACGGTGCGATCCGGCGGCTCTTCCAGCGTCTTGAGGAACGCTTGCGGCGCCTCACCCGTCATCCGCTCCGCTTCGTCGAGCACGAACACCTTGCGGGCGGCCAGGACCGGCGTCAGCGCCGCCTGGCGCTCCAGCGCCCGGATCGCGCCGATACGGACGGCCCGAGGGCCCTTGGGGTTCGACTCGGGCGGCGTCGGCGATATCAGGTGCAGATCGGGATGCCGACGGTTGGCGACCATCGCGCAATGCCGGCAGGTGCCGCAGCCTCCCGCGGGACAGAGCAGGGCCTGGGCGAAAGCCAGCGCCGCCGCGTGGCCCCCGCTCTCGGGCGGCCCCACGAACGCGTAGGCATGCGCGACCCGCCCGCCCGCCAGGGCCCGCCGGAGCAGAGCCACCGCGTGGGGCTGGTCGGCGAGCGCTTCAAAGACCACGGAG
>JBOHPM010000143.1:0-7603 GCA_050731715.1 Candidatus Rokuibacteriota bacterium | reverse complement strand
CGGTACTTCATCAATCGCATCGCCACCAACGTGGTCGAGGTTGCCGCCGGCCGTCTCAGCACGCATCTGGGCGACTACGATTCCTATCTTGCTGGCAAACGTGGCGCCCCGCCGGAGGCGCCCGGCGATGCGCGGTCGGCTCGGCCGGTGGACTCGGGCGGCGCCTCGTCAGCTACGCGCGCCGAACCGACGGAGGCTCGCCAGGCCCGTCGACGTGGACCGCAACGACCGAGCCGGGCCGTGCGCGAGCTCCGGCGGCGCCTGGGCGAGGTCGAGGCCCAGATCAGCACCCTGGAGACACGGCTGCGGGACCTGGGCGAGGCGCTCACCGACCCTGCCCTCTACACCGATGGCGAGCGAGTCCGCGCGCTCGCCCTCGAGCGCAAGCGTGCCGAAGAGCAGGTGGCCTGGCTGCTCCAGGAGTGGGAGGACCTTTCCGAAGCCGTGGCCGCCCATGAGTGAGTCCTATGGGCCGATCGACCCCGCCGTGCTGCGCCGGGAGCGGGCCCGCGCCCGCGAGCTCAGGCAGAGCCAGTGGTGGAAGCGGCGCATCGGGGCGGGTGTGTGCTATTACTGCCGGCGTCAAGTCCGTGCCCGCGCCCTCACGATGGATCATCTAGTGCCGCTCGGCCGCGGTGGGCGTAGCGTGCGCGGCAACGTTGTGCCGGCGTGCAAGGACTGCAACAACCGCAAGCAATCACTCCTGCCCGTGGAATGGCGCGGCTACCTGGCCTCGCTCGCCCGCCCGCCCGAGGACTAGTCGGAACGGGCGTCGTGACGCGAGCGCGACGGCACTTTTTTTAGAGAGCGGCTTGCGGGCTGGGGTAGGATGAAGGCAAATCGGCCGGAGCGGCCAACAGCGCTCCTTTCGGCGTCCCCGTCGACAATTCTGCCGGCGGCTGACGTGGCTGAGCCTCGGGCCGGGAGTCGGCATCCGGTTCGTGGTCGGTGGGTCTGGGCCCGCGTGGCGCCCTTGCCGAGATAGGAGGTGATCCAGCCGATGTGTACCCCTACGGTGATCTGTGAGGTGGATGCCTCCTAGGCAAGGTCCACGCTAGCTTCAGGTGGATTGCCTGGGAGAACCAGGCACCACCGGCCCCGACGATCCCGCCTCACCAGCGGGGCGACGCTCCGTCCGAACCGGCGTCGCAAGCATCGTCGGGGCTCTGTTTTTGGGAGGACAACAACCGGGATCGGCTTCTCGTGGCGTCGTGCTGCCCAGAGCCGGGCGGCCGGGACGGCACCCGGGCCCGGTGGAGCGGGCCCGGGTGATCTGCGGGGCGGAGCGCTACACTTTCCTGACGTTGCTGGCCTGAAGACCCTTCGGGCCGCGCGTAACCTCGAACTCGACGACATCCCCCTCAGCGAGGCTCTTGAAGCCCTGCGACTGGATGGCGCTGTAGTGGACGAAGACGTCCTCGCCGCCCTCCTGCGTGATGAAGCCGTAACCCTTCGCATCGTTGAACCACTTCACTCGACCTTGTGCCATACCGCTAACCTCTCCCTTGGGGTCTTCGGCCCCGTGTGCTCCCGCCGTCCAGGCGGGGTTTGCCCCCGGCGGGGCAAAAAAAAGCGCCGTGCGAACGGGGTCTCGCACGGCGTGGTTTGTTCACTATCGCTAGCGGCGTATCCGTTTTGAACCAAAAAGCGGCGACATTTTTACACGGCCTTTTTCGCGACGTCAACCGGTTTCTGCAGCAGCGGTCAGGGGCGGGTCGGTGGTTGTCATGACAGCAGGGGAAATGCTATGCGTGGGCCTGGTTTCACACCATGCTCGTGTGGACGGGATGAGGAAAGATGGCATCGTCGCCCAGCATCGCGGTCGGCGCGTGCTTGCCCTTCTGGGCGGGTCGCGACGGTGACAGTCGGCGTCACGGGTGGTGCCATCCGGGCGGACCTCGCCGGAGGAATCGCCGGGTCAACCGCTGCCCGTGCGGCCTGCGTTGGGCGGCTGACTAGCCGTCACCCAGGCCTGGGGGCGTCGACCAGAGATCGGCAACCCCGTGAAAACCTTTTCCTTTTGCCACCCCGGGAGCTCCGCCGGTGTCAAGATCGCTCTAAACCCCCGTCAAACCAGCGATTTTCTCTAGCCTTGGCACAGACTGTGCTACTGTAGGGCCCGCTCCCGCGGGGGGAAGCGGGCGCGCTTTTTATCAACCATTGCTGTCAGCTTGACGGGGTATCGATGTTCTACAACTGGCTCGCCGGGATGTTCTCGAACGATCTCGCAATTGACCTGGGCACGGCCAACACACTGGTGTATGTCCGTGGTGACGGCATTGTCCTCAACGAGCCCTCGATCGTGGCGATCCACCAGGCGGATCACTCGGTGCTGGCCGTCGGGCACGAGGCCAAGGCGATGCTGGGTCGGACGCCGGGCAACATCGTGGCCATCCGCCCCCTGAAGGACGGCGTCATCGCCGACTTCGACGTGACCGAGAAGATGCTGCACTACTTCATCAGCAAGGTGCACCGTCGCCGCACGCTCGTCCGCCCCCGGATCGTGGTCGGGGTGCCGTCGGGAATCACGCAGGTGGAGAAGCGGGCGGTACGGGACTCGGCCATGCAGGCGGGGGCCCGGGAGGTCTATCTCATCGAGGAGCCCATGGCGGCGGCCATCGGCGCCGGCCTGCCGATCCAGGAGCCGGGCGGCAACATGATCGTGGACATCGGCGGGGGCACCACGGAAGTGGCGGTGATCTCGCTCAGCGGTAGCGTCTACTCCAAGTCGGTCCGCATCGCCGGCGACGAGATGGACGAAGCGATCGTCCAGTACATCAAGAAGCACTACAACCTCCTGGTGGGCGAGCGGCGGGCGGAGGAGATCAAGATCAAGCTCGGCTCGGCCTACCCGCTGGGCGGCGACCGCCGGACGATGGAGGTCAAGGGGCGCGATCTGATCGATGGGATCCCCAAGACCGTCGTGATCACCGACGAAGAGATTCGGGAGGCCCTCCGCGAGCCGGTCATGACGATCGTGGAGACCGTCCGGACCTGCCTGGAGCGGACTCCCCCGGAGCTGGCGGCCGATATCGTCGACAAGGGCATCGTGGTCACGGGAGGCGGCGCGCTGCTACGGGGCCTCGACCACCTGCTTCGCCAGGAGACGAACCTGCCCGTCACCGCCGCCGATGATCCGCTGTCGTGCGTGGCGCTCGGCGTGGGCAGGGTGCTCGACGAGCTCGAGCTCCTCAAGAAGGTCGCGATCCCCGCGTAAGGGCCGCGCCGGGCTGGAGGTGCTGGGGTGAGGATCCGGAGGCTGGTGCTGCTCGGTCTGGTGGTGGCCGTCTGCCTGATGCTTCTCACCGTGCAGACGCGCGGGCACGCCGCGCCCGCCGCGGATCTCATCGCGCTCGTCACGGCGCCAATCCAGAAGGCTCTGACGGGGATCCACCGCGCGTCGTTCGGCGTGTGGACGACCTACCTGGACTGGAAGAATGTCCGTACCGAGAACCGCCGGCTGCGGGACGAGAACCAGCGCCTGCGGGTGGAAGCGCTGGTGGTGACGGAGACGCGGCAGGAGAACGAGCGTCTGCGCCGCCTCCTCGATCTCCGGGCCCGGATGCCGCTGGACACGCTGCCCGGCGAGGTCATCGCCCGTGAGTGGGGTGGCTGGGTCCGCTCGCTCACGGTCAACCGTGGTCGGGCCGACGACATCCGCCGGCTCACCGCGGTCATCTCCCCCGACGGTCTGGTCGGGCGCGTGGTGGAGGTGCGGCCGGGGACCTCCGTCGTGCAGGTCCTGACCGACCCGACCTCCACCGTGGGCGCCCATGTGCTGCGGACCCGAACGCCCGGTATCGTGGAGGGTGAGCCCCGGGGCACGGTCCGCTTCAAGTACATGGCCCGCGACGGCGTGATCGCCGTCGGCGACATCGTGGTGAGCTCCGGACAGGGCGGGCTCTTTCCCCGCGGGGTGCCCATCGGTCGGGTGCGCAACCTCGACCAGCGGCCGGCCGGCCTGTTCCATCACGCGATCCTGGAGCCGGTGGTGGACCTGGCGCGCCTCGACGAAGTCCTGCTGGTGACCGGGGGCCGGGTCACCGACGTCAGCGCTTTCTTCGCCGCTCCGAGCGGAGGCTAGCGTGCGCGGCCTCCTGGCCCTGACGGTGTTCGGCGGCGGAATCGCTCAGGCCACGATCGCGCCGGCGCTGCAGGTGGCCAACGTCATCCCCGACATCCCCCTGATCGTGGTCGTGCTGCTGGCCCTGCGGCGAGGTCCCGAGTTCGGCTGCCTGGGAGGGTTCGCGGCCGGGTTGCTCCAGGACGCCGTCGGCGGCGGGCTGCTCGGCGTGCAGGCGTGCACCAAGGCCCTCATGGGCTTCACCATCGGGGCCCTCGGGGGGCGGCTGTGGGTGGCCCAGCCCATGGTGCAGGTGCCGGGCCTGGTGCTGCTGAGCCTCAGCGAGGGGCTCGCCAGGTTCCTGCTGCTCAAGCTCTTTCACTTCCCGGCGCCGTTCGGTCAACTGATGACCTACGTCGTGCTGCCCCAGGCGCTGTACAACGGCTTCCTGGGGGCGGCCTTCGTCCTGGCCCTGGCCTGGACCCAGTCGCGTCGAGGTGAGGCGTGAGACGAAGCCGCCCCGGCCACACGCCGTTCGGCGATCGCACGGACGTCGGCAAGGGACGGGTGGTGGCCCTGGCCTCGGTAGCGCTGGTCGCCTTCTGCGTGCTCATCGGCCAGCTCTGGTACTTACAGGTGCTCGAGGGCGGACGCTTCCTGGACGCCTCCGACAAGAACCGGATCCGCGTGCGCCCGATCGCCGCGCCCCGGGGCATCCTGCACGACCGCAACGGCGTGCCGCTCGTCAACAACCAGCCGGCGTTCACCCTCTCGCTGATCCCTCACGAGCTGCCGCGGGATTCCCAGGAGCGCGATGCGGTCCTCGGGCGGGCCGCCGCGCTTCTCCGCATTCCCTTCGTCGAGCTCAGTGAGTCGGTGGCGCGGGTCGCCCCCGACTCCTTCCTGCCCGTGCGGGTCCGGCGCGGCCTAGCCCTGGAGGACATGGCCAAGATCGAGGAATGGAAGCTGGAGCTACCCGGTGTCATCGTCGAGGTCGAGCCGCAGCGGGCCTACGCCTCGAGCCGCTTCGCCGCGCACCTGCTCGGCTACGTACGGGAGGCCAGCGACGAGCAGCTCCGACAGGGCCGCTACCGTCGGGGCGACATGGTCGGCCAGAACGGACTGGAACGCCTGCTCGACGAACACCTGCGCGGTCGCGATGGTGGCGAGCGGATCGAGGTGGATGCGCTGGGCCGACCGGTCCGCCTCATCCAGCAGAACGACCCGGTTCCCGGGGCTCAGGTCATCACGACCATCGACCGCCGAATCCAGGAGGCCGCCGAAACAGCGATGGAGGGCCGGGCTGGCGCGGCAGTGGTGATGGACCCGCGCACGGGCGACGTGCTGGCGATGGTGTCCACCCCGGCGTACGAGATCGACCGTTTCACCGGCACCATCGATCGCGCCGCCTGGCTGCGAGTCGTCCAGCATCCCGACCATCCCCTGCTGAACCGGGCGCTCCAGACCCAGTACGCTCCCGGCTCCATCTTCAAGATCGTCGTCGCGGCGGCCGGGCTTCAAGAGAGCGTGCTCACGCCGCTCGATCGCGGATACTGCAATGGTGTATTCCAGCTGGGCACCGGGACCTTCCGGGACTGGAAAGAGGGCGGCCACGGCCACGTCGATCTCAAGCGCGCGTTGGCCGACTCCTGCAACGTCTTCTTCTACGACGCCGGGCTCAAGGTCGGCGGGCCTACCATCGTCAAATACGCGCGGGCCTTCGGCTTTGGCCAGGCCTCGGGCGTGGAATTCGGCGGCGAGCGGTTCGGGGTGCTCCCCAAACCGCAGTCGCGGCGCGGCCGGGAGGTGTGGCAGCCGGGCGATGTTGTCAACATCTCCATCGGCCAGGGCCAGCTCGCCGTCACCCCGCTGCAGGTGGCGAAATTCATGTCCGCCGTCGCCAATGGTGGAGTGTTGTGGAAGCCCCGCCTGGTGCAGCGCATCGAGCGGACGGAGCGCGGGGTGGTGTGGGCCGACGGCGGCAAGGTGATGGGGCACGTAGAGCTCGCGCCAGTGGTGTGGGCATTCCTTCGTCAGAGCCTGCTGGCCGTCGTCCAGAATGGTACCGGCGTCACCGCCCGCATTCCGGGGCTCGACGTGGCGGGCAAGACGGGAACCGCGCAGATCATCGCCAAATCCAGGGCGGACAAGGGGCAGGATCACGCGTGGTTCGCCGCCTTCGCCCCGGCCCGGGCCCCCGAGGTCGTGGTGGTGGTGCTGGTGGAGCGGGGTGGCCGCGGCAGCGAGGTGGCCGCACCGATCGCCCGCAAGATCTTGAACGCGATCTTCTTCGAGAAAGTCGCCGCGCTGGAGGTGGCGGGGTGAACAGCCCCGGCTTCCGGGGCGCCTATTCGGTCACCGTCGGGATCGATCGCCGACTGCTCCAGAACGTCGACTGGCTCTTGCTGGCCGCCGTGCTGGGCTTGCTCGTGATGAGCGCGACCACGCTCACCAGTCTCAACATCGGCCGGACCGGCGGGGCGGTCATGCTCCGGCAGCTGCTGTGGGTGGGCATCGGGGCGGTGGCGCTGCTCGTCATCGCCAGCGTCGACTACCGTAGATTCGTGCGACTGGCGCCCTTGCTCTATCTACTGGGGCTCGGGGGCCTCGTCGCCGTCTTCGTGCTGGGTCGCACGGTCTCGGGGGCTCGGCGGTGGATCTCGCTGGGCACGGTGTCGGTCCAGCCGTCAGAGTTCTTCAAGATCTGCTTCCTGCTGATGCTGGTATGGTTTCTGACATCGCGCTGGGCGCAGCCGGTGACGCCGACCGTGCTGGCAGCGGCGGCGCCGATCGTTGCCCTGCCCTTCTTTCTCATCGTCCGCCAGCCGGACCTGGGCACGGCGCTCATGCTCTATCCCCTGCTGATCGCCCTTCTGATCGCCGCGGGAACGCGGCTCAAGCTGCTGGGTGGGTTCGTCCTCGCCTGCCTGGCCACCCTGCCGGTGGCCTCGCTGGCCCTGCGCGACTATCAGCGGGAACGAATCATGGTCTACCTGGATCCGTTCCGCGATCCGTTGGGGAGCGCGTACAACGTCATCCAGGCCAAGATTGCCATCGGATCAGGTCAGCTCCTGGGCAAGGGGATCGCCGGCGCCACGCAGAGCCGGCTGGCCTTCCTGCCGGAGCGCCACACGGATTTCATTTTTGCCGTGTTCGCCGAGATGTGGGGGTTCGTCGGTTGCCTGGTGCTGCTCGCCTGCTACGGGTTGCTCCTGCTGCGGGGGTTCGAGATCGCCGCCGCCGCGCGGGAGCCGATGGGCAGACTGATCGCGCTGGGCGTCACGTCGCTGCTGGGGATCCAGATGCTCATCAACGTGGGGATGGTCACGGGGTTGCTGCCCGTGGTGGGAATTCCGCTGCCGTTCATGAGCTACGGTGGATCATCGATGCTCGTCTCCATGGCGGCCCTCGGTCTGCTCCTCTCGGTCCGGATGCGGCAGTTCCAATGAGGCATGACGCTCTTCCGACCTCGGGAGGCCGCCGTGCCGGCGAGGTGCTGCCGTGGGCAAGCGAATTCTCGTCAACGCCGGGATCACCGAG
>JBOHPM010000142.1:0-7614 GCA_050731715.1 Candidatus Rokuibacteriota bacterium | reverse complement strand
GCGTGGCGCTCGCTGGCGCGAGGTGTCCGGCAGACGGCGGAGAAGATCGAGGAACTCCTGGGCCTCGACTACGACACCTTCACGCGTGTGGTGCTCCTGCCGCAGAACGAGTTCGACGAATTCCTCCGCGGCAAGCCCGATGAGCGGCGGGTCATCCTCACGCGCCTGCTCGCGCTCGAGATCTACGGCAAGATCCAGCAGCGTGCCAACCAGCTCGCCGCGGCCGCCCGCACCGAGGCCGACGTCCTGGCCTCGATCCTCGACCGGGACTACACCGACGCCACGCCCGAGCATCTGGCCGAGGCGCAGGCCGCCCTCGCCCACGCCGGGCGCGACGCCGAGGTCCGGGCCGCCTCGGTCGAGGCCCTCGAACGCCTTCGGGCACTGGCGGTCGAAGTCCAGCAGGCGCGCCGCGACTGGACGCAGGCGAGCGAGGCCCTCGCCGAGCTGCAGGGCGACCTCGCCGAGGCGCGCGAGGAACACTTCGAGGCCGAGGAGGCTGTCCGGGACGCGCTCGAAGACCTACGGAGGATTGACGACGCCCTGGCCGGGATCGCCTACGACCCCGACCGCCACCTAGTCCTCATGCGCGCCCAGGAGCAGGCCGGGCGCCTCGCGGAGATTCACCGGCGGCTCGGTGAGCTTGCCGCCACCGACGAGCAGGCGAACGGCGCCATCGTAGAGCTCGCGCGGCGGCGAGACGAGGTGTGCCGCACGCTCCAGGAGGTCGAGCAGTCGCTCGCCAGGGCGCAGGCCCTGGAGCACGACACCCGCCGGGATCGCGAAGCCCTCGAGCGCCGGGTAGGCACGCGGGCCAGCATCGCGGCGCTCATCCAGCGCGAGCGCCAGTACCGCGACGACCTGCGGCACGCCGGCGAGGTCGAGACGGCGATCGCCGCGCTCGGGGCACGCGACCGCGACCTCGCCGACCGGCTGAACGAACGCCAGGCAGCGCTGAGCCAGGCACAGCAGGATCTCGAGCAGGCGCAACAGCACAAGGCCGCAACGGCCCGGACCGTCGAGACCCTGCGGACGACCGAGGGGCAGCTTCAGGCCCTTGCCGGCAACCTCGCCAACGCGTGCTCGCGCGGGGAGCGGGCACGACAGCACCTGGAGACGGCCGAGCGCGGCGCCGCGGAGAAGCGGCGAACGCTCGTCGAAGCCGAGCGGCGTCAGGTCAGCGCGCAGAACGTGCTCGCGTCGGCCCAGGACACGCTGGCGGCGCTCCACCGGACACACGCCGCGCAGGAGCTCCGGAGAACGCTGGCGGCTGGCGAGCCGTGCCCGGTGTGCGAGCAGACTGTCCTCACGGTTCCGGCGCTGCGGCTCGGGAAGGATCTTGACGATGCTCGGCGTCGCGCCGAAGCCGTTCGGACCGAAGCGGACGCGGCGGACCGGATACTGCGACAGGCGGCCGGGGAGCTCGCAGCGGCCGACCAGGCGGTCACGGGCTTCAAGCAGGGAGCCGAGCAGGCTGAGGAGGACGTCGAGCGGATCGGCAAGGAGATCCGCATGCTTCTCCCGGCCGACCTACGCGACGACGCCGACTGGGGGGCGCGTCTCAAAGCGCGAGTCGAGCGTGCGGCTCAAGAGCTCGAGAACGTCGAGCGCTCGGCCACGGGCGCGCTAGGCACGGTGACGGCTGCCTCGAACGACGTGGCCTCGCTCGAGGGTGAGTTTCGCACGATCCCGCGCCAGCTCGAGGAACGGCGCCAGGCGCTCTGGAGCCTTCACGGGCGCTGCCGCGAAGCGGAGGCGGCGCTCGGGAGAGTGCTTGGCGACCCGCCTGGCTCCGAAGCTGAAGCGAGACTGGCGGCGATCGACGCGGAGCTGCAGGCCGCCGAGCTGGAGGTGGAGCACGCGCGCGCCGTCGTGCAGAAGGCGCAGCAGGCCCTCCATGAGACTCGGCTCCTCAGGACGGAAGCGGAACGGAACCTGACGGCCGAGACCGAGCGCGCTCAGGCGCGCCAGAAAGAGCGCGAGCGCCTCCTCACCGAGAAGCTGCCGCTCGAGATCGCCCTGGCTCGCATCGTGCCGCCGACGGACGACGTGGCCGCCACGGTCGAACGCGAACTCTCCGGTCTGGTGGAGGCGAAGGCTGCGCGCGAGGCGCTGCTCCACGAGCAGGAACACTACCACCGGGCCTCGAGCGAGGCTCATCAGCGACTGGCCCGACTCGAGGCGACGATCGCGACCCTGGAAGGGCATGTTCTCGAGCAGCAGACCCGCGATATCTTGGCCAAAGACGCCCTCGGCGCGCACATCGCGCGCTTTACGCTGGCCGCCAGCGACGCACGGGTGGAGCCCGTTGACGGCTCGGGCGACGAGCAGGACCGCGTCGAGGCGCTGCTCGAGGCCGCGAAGCGGGCTCACCAGGTGGCCGTGCGCACGCACGCCGGGCTCGCCGGCGAGGAGCTACATCTCCAGGAGCGCGTCGCGAAGGCCGTGGAGTCCCGGAGTCAGCTGGCCGCCGCGCGGACGCGGGGTGAGGTCGCGCGCGAGCTCGGGCTCCTGCTCGGCGCGAACAACTTTCAGACCTATCTCCTCGAGGGCGCCATGAAGGTCCTGACCGAGGACGGCTCGGTGCACCTCGAGCGGGTGTCCGACGGCCGCTACCGGCTCCACTACGACGGCCTCGATTTCCAGGTGGTCGATCGCTGGAACGGGGACGCCGTCCGCTCGGTCAAGACCCTGAGCGGGGGCGAGACGTTCCTGACCTCGCTCGCGCTCGCCCTGGCGCTCGCCGAGCGCCTGGCCGATCTCGGCGCCGGAGCCTACGGGCACGAGGCGCTGGAGAGCCTCTTCATCGACGAGGGCTTCGGTACGCTCGACTCCGACGAGACCCTCGACCAGGTGATTCAGGCGCTGGAGGCCCTGCAGGCGAGCCACCGGGTCCTCGGGGTGATCACCCATCTCACCCAGCTCGCAGGCCGGATGCCCGCCCACATTCGCGTGAAGAAGGCGCCGGAGGGGAGTTGGATCGAGGTCGACCGATGATCGCTCGTGCTATGCCGGCGTTTGGCACGACCATCCGAAGTCCCGGTCAGACGGTACAGGAGATCACATATCCAGACGTACTGAGCCCAGATTACATCCTCGGCGAGGCGTGGTGAGACACCACCATGATCGGCGACGACGGACGCATGTCGAACGAGTCGTTCACCGTCCCAGTCTCGCGACCCGCGAGGGACTCGATGGCAGCCACGAAGGGCGTAATGACGGCCACGGTCGGCAACCACGGCAAGCGCTCCCCCACCACCCAAACCATGAGGCACACTAAAGTACCCGGACGCTGAAGTCGCCATGAGCCAGACGAGTTTTCGGCATCGCCTATCCGGGCCATCCGATGGCAAGCACGAGGAGGCGGCTACGGGCGAACTCCTGAGCCAACGACAGGTCGCCCTGCGATTAGGCATCTCGACCCGAACCCTCGAAGGTTGGCGGGCCCGAGGCGTCGGACCGCCCTTCCTGCGTCTGTCGGCGCGCGCCGTGCGTTACCGATCAGTGGATCTCGAGCAGTGGCTTGATCGGCGCCGCGTCGCGGACGAGCCTGGCCTCGAGGCTCGGGACACGCGGAGTTCGCGGCGCCACTTGGTGTAGTGGGCCTGCGGGGCAGACTGCTCCGCCTAATCCACGCCGCCGCAGCTCCCTCGGGGCCGACGTATACGGATCGATTTGCAATTGCGAACACGAAACGCTCGCCTAGTTGTGACGGTCGGGTAGTCATCGTCGTCAGGCCACTTCGCCGACTCATAGGTAGCTTCCTCGGCGGTCAGTTTGCGCCACTTCCACTGCGACCACGTGCCCCGCTTGGGCTGTCCGTCCTCAGGTCTGGGCCATGGGCTGATATACGTGTGATCGTCAATGACCACGAGGATGTCCATCGAGGGCACGGCCGGTTCTTGCTGGAGGCGACCCAGTACGTCGGCACCGCCAAAGACGACGAAGTCCCAGTCCGACGCCGCCTTCGCGGTGCCGTCGGCCCGGGAGCCGATCAACCAGACCTCAACGTCGGTGGCCAGCATGCAAGTAAGGACTGCTGCAATCCCGCGAGGGACCGTGACCGTCACCGCGATGCCCAGGGAACAACACCGAGGGCCGCGCGGGAATTCGACCGTTCAGCGTCGAGCTTGCGTGCCGTGGTGAGGTTCATAGTCGAAGATCCTTCGTCGAGCCTGAGGTCAGATGCTTGCGGATCTGGGCGAGTTCGGTGGCACTCAGGGGTGTGGTTCGCGAGTGCGTGCCGGTCTGGAGCGCTATGATCGCGACGGTGCGTGTGGCTCGATTGACGACCCCGGCGCTCTTCCACCGACCAAAATCCTCAACGCGCCGCCAGATCTCATACTCCTTCCCGAACTCGGCCGTCAGCTGCTCGGATATTGGCCTGAGATCATCGTCCACCTCTTCCGGACGCCGCCGGCCGGCCAGAAGACATCCAGTGGTCGCCTCGGAAGGGTGAGCGCAAGCCGATCGAGAAACGCTTGATCCCGGTATTCCGCGTAACCGTCATCCGCTCGCGGAGAGCGCCACTCAACCGGGCCGATACCGATACCGGCGTTCAGCACTTCTGGATGCTGATTCACAAGGTACTGGATCCAGCGAAGGCTCCCCTTCGTGCCCTGAGGTTGCGGAAATCGGCCCACCGACACCTCCCTCTAATCCGCCTGTTATGCCGTCTCCATTGCCAGGTCAACTGCCGACACTCGCTACCGCTTTCGGTTCGTACTTCAGATACGCCTTCTTCTTGGCGTCCCACCGGTGGTATCGGAGTACGGCGCCGCCAGAGGCGCGAACGGTCGTCAATACTCGGCGGACGCTCTTCGGTCGATCGAGGTCGGCATCCTGAATGAGATGGTAGAAGACCGTCCATGCGGCCACCGAAGCGGTCCAGGCTAGGCGCTTGTCGCACGTGACGAACACGTAAGCGGGCAGCCGTAGCTGTGATTTCTTCCTTCGACGCTGCGTGAGTTCTGAGGTCAAGGACTGCTGACCTGCGTCACACGCGGAGATGACGACGAGGAGCGGCCCCGAGTAACGGTACAGCCTGCCAAGCGGCAATACCGTATCGGCAAGGTCGCCCCACGTAACCGTCTCGCGGCCAACCCCTAGCCCACGCGAGTGCCCGTGCGCAGCGATATGCACGCACAACGGCAAATTGGTGTCGTTTCTGGCGTCATGCCTCTCATCGATGCTTGCGATGAACTCGCACACCTCTGACAGTTGGCGCGGCGACTGGACGTGAGATACCGGTGCGACTTCGTGACCGAGCAGGCGACACATGGCCTCGAGCGCCGCTGCCTCAGATCGGTCTTGCAGCGCATCCATCGGGTTCAGGCACTCGACGATGAAAACCCTCACGTCAGCACCTTATCGGCATAACTCAAAGTCGCTCCCGAAATAGGCCGGTCAGCGTAGCGCAGCCGAAGCTTCAAGGGGAGGCGGCCGGGCACAGCCTAGATTGAATCTTTCGGCCCACGAACGCCTCGGTATCGCTCTCTAGCTCTCTTGCGTCGTCAGCAGATCCGAAAGGTCCTGCTCGAGAACGGCGCTGAATTCGCGGACATCGGCGACGTCGCGCTCCTTGACGCCTGGCCGGCTTGGTGCCGCTTCAAGCCTCTCGCCACCCGTTACGTAGAGAAATCCAGGACGCCCGCTCGCGACCACACGTGGCAGCTCGCCGATTCCGAAATTGGCAGCCCGCTCCGCATCAGGGTCCGCTGCGACCACCACAAGAGCCTTGCAGTGACCAAGATCATGCATGGCCTCGATGTAGATGTTGGTCTTGATACGACCTTCAGACGCCGGAACGCCCTTGTAGACATAGGGCGTGAGCCCGAGCTCCGGGATCTTGGCCATAGCAGCGGACCAGAAGTCGTTCGACAGGTTACCCGAGATGCTTACAAGGACACCGTCGCCGGGACGGAGGGGCATCTCACCAAGAGGCCGAGCCGCGACGGCTAAGCCCGCGGTGCGACGCTGACGCCCCGGATCTGCCGGATGTGCTCCAACCGTTGCCGGACCAGGTTCCGCGTACCGATGTCCGAGCGGTGGTACACGGGTCCGCCGACAGCGCTCGCCGCCTTCTCGGCGACTTCTTCGGCCTCGTCCAAAGTGGCCCCTATGCCAACGAAGCCGATCGCGCGTGAGCCGGTGAGGTAGAGGCCTTCCGGTCGCTCGTCGACGGCGGCAAAGTAGTACTTCAGCCTATCGGACTCTTTCGGTACTTGATCCAAGTCGATCCGCTCGCCCTTGACCGGGCAGTCCGGATATCCCTTGGGAACAACATACTTGCAGACGGTCGCGAGGCGCTCGAACTCTACCCGCACACGGTCGAGGGTCCCCTGGATGATCCCTTCGCAGATCTCTACGAGATCGGTCTTGAGTAGAGAGAGGATGTTCAGCGCCTCTGGATCGCCGAAGCGCGCGTTGTACTCCAAAAGCCGGACGCCATGACGGGTGAGCATGAAGCCGCCGTAGAGAATGCCGCGATACCGCTCGCCAGTCTCGAGAAGGAGTGCGCGTGCGACCGCGGCATTGATCGCGCTCGCGACACGGACGTCCTCCTCGGAGAGGAACGGCAGACGATGGTCCTCGCACGAGTAGGAACCCATCCCACCTGTATTCGGCCCGCGATCCCCCTCCTCGGCCCGTTTGTGGTCCTGCACCACCACCATGTCAACGACGTGGGCGCCGTCGCAGAATGACTGGAGACTGAATTCTTCGCCGTCCAGCTTCTCCTCGATCACAACGGCCTGGTGGCCCGCGCGGAAGAGTTCCTCAGCGTACTCAACTCCATCGCGGATCGAAACGAGATGGCTGCCCGAGACCTTGACGCCTTTGCCGCCGGTGAGCCCATCGGGTTTGACGACAAACTCGCGGAGTTCTCGGAGATAGGACTCAATGCCGCTGAGCCCCGTGAAGATCCGATGCTCGGGGTTGCCGGGGATCTTGTGGCGTGCCAGGAGCCTGCGCGTGAACGCCTTGCTTGATTCAAGACGGGCGAGTTCTTGCGTCGGCCCCACACAGGGGATTCCGATCTTCTGAAGCGCATCGACCACACCCTCGGCCAGCGGCTCTTCTGGCCCTACGAATACAAAGTCTGGCCGATGCTCTCTCGCCGCCTCGAGAACTTCCCGGAGCGCTGCCTCTCCCGACTTGCCTTTCCATGGCGACAAGCACGGGACATCGCCCTTCACTCGCGAACTTTGACGAAGGGTTCTGGTGATCGCGGTCGTTCGCCCGTCCTTACCGATCACCGCCGGCTTCACCATAGCCATTCCTTCCCTGTCGAACCGCTCTCGCCATCGCTGGACGTCTCGCGCGCGCCCCATCGGAGGCACCGAGAAATCGTCTCGTTAATCGCCGGCGGGCTTGAAGGGACAGCCGCAGGGCTCCCAGCGATAAGCAAGCAGAGATTTAACCAGAATTTGCCAATCACCGGCGGCACTTTCAAGGGCCGCTAGCTCAGGAACGCTGCTCCAACGGGTGCTAAGGGCTTGTCACAAAATAAATGTACCATAGAATGGGAGCGCCGCCGGTAGTGTATCCCATGGATGGTGGCCGAAGCGGCGATCCGACGACGGTTCCGACTGATCGAGCGACATCTCGACGAAC
>JBOHPM010000141.1:0-7617 GCA_050731715.1 Candidatus Rokuibacteriota bacterium | reverse complement strand
GCTCGGGGTTGGCGTGGATGGTCCGGGACAGGTCTTCCAGGTCGCCGGCCAGGCGGTCCACGGCCTGCACGATCGTGTCCTTGACGGCGCTCATGACGATGCTCTCCAGATCTCCGTCGCCGCCAGCCGGGCCGTGGTGGCCCGTCGGCGTGACCGGGGTCTTGCCGGCGCCAACTATACCATTGCCCCCGCTTCGCCTGATCCCGGTGGCGCGCCGGGCGTATGGTACGATGCCGCCGCTCGATCGACGGCGACGAGGTGACCGTGAGCGCGAACGTCGAGCTGGCCGTGGCGATCCCGCAGACATTTCTCGGCGGGCCGGTGGACCGCGCCGGCATCCGCGCCTTCCTGGCCCGCGCCGAGCACCTCGGCTTCCACAGCGCGTGGGTCGTGGAGCAAATCATCGGCAAGATCCCGAGCCTGGAGCCGGTCGCCCTGCTCACCTACGCGGCCGCGGTCACCGAGCGCATGAAGCTGGGCTCGGCGGTGCTGCTGACCGCGCTCCGCAGCCCCGTGCATCTGGCCAAGTACCTGGCCTCCCTCGATCACCTAAGCGAGGGCCGGCTCATCGTGGGCGTCGGGCTGGGCGGCAACCCGAAGATCTATCCGGCCTTCGGAGTCCCGGCCGGCCGTCGGGCCGCGCGCTTCGCCGAAGGCATCGAGGTGATGAAGCAATTGTGGACCAAGCCCCGGGTGACGTTCTCCGGGGAGTTCTACAGGCTTGAGAACGCCGCGATGGAGCCCAAGCCCCGGCAGAAGCCCCACCCGCCCCTCTGGTTCGGCGCCCATCACCCCGAGGCCCTGAAGCGAACGGCGGCGCTGGGCGACGGGTTCATGGGCGCCGGCTCGATCTCCACCGAGCACTTCGCCGAGGAGGTCACGCAGCTGCGCGGCTTCCTCCATGAGGCCGGCCGCGATCCCGCGGCCTTTCCCGTCGCCAAGCGCGTCTACATCGCGATCGATCGCGATCGGGACCGCGGGATGCGTCGGCTGGCCGAGTGGTTCGGGGCCTTCTATGGCCGGCCCGAGCTGGCCGGTCAGGTTGCCGTCTGCGGCGACATCGGGGAGTGCGTGGACGGCCTGGCCCGGGTCATGCGGGCCGGCGCCCGGCTGCTGATGCTCAACCCCGTGTTCGACGAGACCGAGCACCTGGAGCGCCTGGCCGCGGAGCTCGCGCCCAAGCTCTGACGGCGGCCCGCCCGGCTATCGGGGCGAGGCCTGCTCGCCGTTCGTCCCGGCGGGCTCCGCCGCTTCGGGCTCGGCCGGCGGTGGCATCTGTACCGCCTCGGCCTCGCGAATCCGCTCGTCCACGGGACTGTCCCCGGTCAGCTCCAGGAGCACAAGGTCGTACCACACATCCGTATGCATCGTCCTCTCCTCGCCGGTGGCGTCGACCACCTCCGATCGAAATCCCGATGAACTCGTACCGTGGAGACAAGGCACGGAGCGTGCCATGCCGCGGGTGTGGCAAATCGAGGACTTGGATCGAGAAGGTCCCCGACGCATCCGGGCGAAGCGCCCGGCGGCCGGGCCCTTCGCCCGACCGCTCAGGCGCCGTCGTCGCCCTTGTAGCGCTCGGCCAGGGTGAGGTGGGCCGCGACGCCGACCAGCTCGTTGAACTCGCGGAACGACAGGTAGCGATCGGCCAACGCCCCCACATCGTCACGGCCCCGGAGCTCGCCCAGGAAGTCGGCGATGGCCCGGGCCGCGACCAGCAGCGTGTCCACGGGTAGCAGGATCACGGCGTACCCGAGCTGGCGGAGGCTGGCGAAGGGCAGGAGCGGCGAGCGTCCCCCCGGCGCGTAGTTGTAGAGCAGCGGCGTGTTCAGTTCGCGGGCGATCCGCGCCACCTGCTCCTCCGTGCGCGGGGCTTCGACGAAGAGCACGTCGGCGCCCGCCTTCGCCGCGGCTTCGCCGCGCCGCAGCCCCTCCTCGAAGTCGACGGCGGAGATCGCGTCGGTGCGGGCGATGACGAGCAGGTCGGGGTCCGTGCGCGCCTCGACGGCTGCGCGAATCTTGCCGGCAAACTCGGCGCGGGGAATCACTTGATGTCCGGCCAGGTGACCGCAGCGCTTGGGAGCCACCTGGTCCTCGATGTGCAGGGCCGCGACCCCCGCGGCCTCGTATTCCCGCACGGTCCGGCGGACGCTCAAGGCGTTGCCGTACCCGGTGTCGGCGTCGGCGATGAGCGGGATGGCCACGGCGCTGGCCAGGTTGCGCGCGTGATCGACCATCTCGGCGAGGCCGGCGAAGCCGAGGTCGGGTAGGCCCAGTCGCGACGCCGAGGTGCCATAGCCGGTCATGTAGACGGCGGGGAAGCCGGCGCGTTCGATCAGCTTCGCCGACACGGCATCGTAGGCGCCGGGCACGACGAGGCCAGCCTTCCGGCTGATGAGGGTGCGGAGCGTCTGACGAGGCCGCATGCGCTCTCCTTCCGGTTCGTTGCGTCGATTGTACGTTACAATGACGCAACGTTCAGTCGGTGCGCGCGACGCGCAGGGAGCCTCCATGTTCGAGTCCGTCGATGACGTCCAGCAGCGGTTCCGGGTCGCCAAGTACATCGCCAACCGGCGCATCTCCACCGTGATCTTCCTGGCCGCGCGGATGGGGCGGCCCGTGCTCGTCGAGGGTCCGGCCGGTGTCGGCAAGACCGAGCTGGCCAAGACCCTGTCCGAGGTCTCCGAGCGGCCCCTGATCCGCCTGCAGTGTTACGAGGGGCTCGACGAGGGCAAGGCGCTCTACGAGTGGAAGTACGCCAAGCAGCTGCTCTACACGCAGCTCCTCCGCGAGCGTATCGGCGAGCTCATCGCCGACGCTCCCTCGCTGCCGGACGCGGTGAACAAGATTGCCGGACAGGACGACGCGTTCTTCTCGTTCCGGTTTCTGTCGCCGCGGCCCCTCCTTCACGCCATCCTGGCCGAGCGCCCGGTGGTCCTGCTGGTCGACGAGATCGACAAGGCCGAGCCGGAGTTCGAAGCCTTCCTCCTCGAGGTCCTCTCGGATTTCCAGGTCTCGGTTCCCGAGCTGGGCACGATCCGGGCCACGCACATCCCGCTGGTGGTCCTGACCTCCAACAATGCCCGCGAGCTTTCCGACGGCCTCAAGCGGCGGTGCCTGCACCTCTTCATCGACTTCCCGCCGCCGGCCGATGAGCTCGCGATCATCCGGCTCAAGGTGCCCGAGATTCCCGAGCAGCTGGGCCAGGCCGTGGTGGCGGCGGTCCAGAAGATCCGGGCCATGGACCTGCGCAAGCCACCCTCGGTTTCGGAGTCCCTCGACTGGGCCCGCTCGCTGGTGATCCTCAACGCTCAGCGCCTGGAGCCCGAGCTGGTCGAATCCACGCTGACGATGCTGGTGAAGTACGAGAAGGATCTGGAGCGGGTGCGCGGCGCGCTCGACAAGGTGCTGGCGCCGTAAGGGGCCGAGGCTCACCCGGATGGACGAGCGGATCCTCGAGTTCATCGGCGATCTGCGGCGGGCCGAGTTGAGGATTTCCCCCTCCGAGGCGCTCGACGCGCTGGCCGCCGCCTCCCAGATCGGGCTGGACGATCGCGAGACGTTCAAGACGGCGCTGGGCGCCACGCTGGTGAAGGAAGCCCGCGACCGGGCGACCTTCGACCGGATCTTCGACCTCTATTTCTTGGATCTGCAGGCGCTGGGCGAGGGCCTGCGCAAGGCGCTGGGGCCCGAGGATCCGCGCGTCCAGGACCTCCTCGACCGGCTCCTGGCCGACGAGGAGCTGGAGCTCGACCCCCTCACCGAGCTCCTGCTACACGGCCAGGGTAGCGAGATGGAGATGGCCATCCGCTCGGGCAGTCGCAGCGCCAGCCTGGAACGGCTCATGTACGGGCTCCAGGTCGGCTACTTCTCGCGCCGCGTCGCCGACCAGCTGGACCTGGCCGCCGTCGAGCGCGACCTCGAGCAGCTCCTGCGCCTGCTGGCGGACCGGGGACTCGATGCCGGCCAGCTGGCCCGCATCCGCAACTATCTGGAGCTGCGCCTGGAAGCCTTCCGGCGGATGATCCGCCAGCACGTCGAGCGCGAGCTGGAACGCCGGGCCTGGCGGCAGGGCGAGCGCCTCACCCGGGAGCTCCTCGCCGACAAGCCGCTGTTCGCGCTGACGGCCGAGGAGGTGGCCCAGATGCAGGCGGTGGTGGCCCGGCTGGCGCGGCGGATCAAGGACGCCCTGGTCCTGCGGCAGCGCCAGCAGGAGCGGGGGAGGATCGACACGCGGCGCACCATCCGTCGAAGCCTGGCCTGGGACGGCGTGCCCATGGAGATCGCCCTGCGCCGCCGCCACCGAGACCGACCCAAGCTCGTCACCATCTGTGATGTCTCCGACTCGGTCCGCAACGCCTCACGCTTCATGCTGCAGCTGGTGTGGAGCTTGCAGGACTGCTTCAGCCGGGTGCGGTCCTTCGTGTTCGTGTCCGAGATCGCCGAGGTGACGAACGCCTTCGGGGCCCACCCGGTGGAGCGGGCCATCGAGTGGGCGCTCAAGGCCGCGCCCGTGGACTATCACTGCCGCTCGGATTTCGGTTTTGCCTTCAGTCAGTTCGTGCGCGGCCAGCTCGAGACCCTGGATCGGAGGACGACCATACTGCTCCTCGGCGACGCGCGTAACAACTACAACGATCCGCAGGCCTGGGCGCTTCGGATGATCCGTGAGCGAGTGAAGGGCATCATCTGGCTGAACCCGGAAGGGCAATGGGGCTGGGGCGTCGGGGACAGCGTGATGCCCCTCTACGCGCCGGCCTGCGACCTCGTGCGCGAGTGCCGGACCATCGGTCAGCTCGGCGAGGTCGTGGACAATCTCGTTCATCACTGGTGGCGGCGCGGCCGTTGATGGGTGCCGCGCTGTCCTGGCTGGTCGGGACCGCGCTGGTCGCCGCGATGGCTGCCGATACCCCGCAAGCCGCCGCCCAGATCGGCAGCGATTGCATCGCGATCGAGGATTTTTCCAAGGCGGAGGTGGGCGAGTTCCCTCCCGGTTGGCGTGTTCGCAAGGACGCCGCCCGGGAGGCATACCGGGTCCAGGAAGAGGGCGGTCGGCGTTTCCTGCACGCCCACGCCAAAGAGCTCGGCGTCCAGGCGGCCAAGCAGTTCGAGTGGGACCTTCGGGCCTACCCGATCTTGACGTGGTCCTGGCGGCCTCGCGAGCTGCCGTCGGGGGCCGACGAGCAGCACGGCAAGAACGACAGCGCCCTGGCCGTCTACATGCTGGTGGACTATTCGCGCCTTCGGGGGCCCCAGGCCGTCAAGTACATCTGGAGCGAGAAAGTCCCGGCCGGGACGCGCCTGCACTCGAACCAGGGCCTGACCCAGGTGCGCGTCCTGCGCAGCGGCACCGCCAGGCTGGGCCAGTGGGTCGAGGAGCGCGTCAACGTGCGCGACGACTACCTCCGGTACTTCAAAGAGAGCGAGGTGCCGAAGCCCGCCGGCATCGCCGTGCTCACGGACTCCGACGACACCGGCTCCAGCGCCCAGGGCGATTACGCCGGCTTTCGCGCCTGCCGTCAGCAGGGGTAGTGCGTCGGCGCTATGGTCTCGGGGGCGAGGGGAATGGTATCGCTTGAATATGATCCGTGGAGCCTGCTGCCCGCACTGCCAGAGCACCCTGGCGCACCGTATTCCGCGGACTGGATTGCTCGACCACGTGCTCAGCTTCGCCTACGTCTACCCCTTTCGTTGCGGCCACTGCCTTCGGCGCTTTCGCTCGATGCTGTGGGGCAAGCGCTACCGTCGCCGCCTTCCCGCCTGAGCGGGCGTAGCCTCCGGCTACGCACCGGCTCGGCCGCCGCGCCTGCCCCCACGGCGCCCTCCCTGCCCCCGGCGCTCGCCGCCAGATTTTTTAACGCCCCCAATGCGTTGACGATCGGCTAAAACGGTTGCACACTGCGTCAGCAGGATGACTGCGCGACGTCGGGTCCGTCGGTGAAGCGACGCCGCTCGTCATGGCTCTCGGGGTTTGGCGCGGCATTTTCGATCCGGTCGAGCTTGGCGGGCTGTTTGCACGTGGCGCGACGGCCGTTAATTAAGGGGGAGTCATGCGACACATTGGCACCTGCGTCCTAGTTCTCATCGGAGTCGTCGCCCTCACCACCGGCTGCGCTACCAAGAAATGGGTGAAGGAGGTCGTCGGGCAGCAAGAGGTTCAGACCGACCAGAAGCTCGCCCGGACCGACGCAGAATCGCGTCAGCAGTCAGCGCGTATCGTCGAGCACGCCGACCGTCTCAACAGCATGGGGACCAAGGTGGACGGGCTCGAGCGGTCGGTCGGTGACGTCAGCGACCGCGCTAACACCGCGCTGGGCAAGGCCGACACCGCGCTGGGCAAGGCCGACGAGACCGACAAGCGCCTGACCCGGCTCTGGTCCCAGCGTCACACCCGCCAGCAGGTGGAGACGGCGGCGGTTCACTTCGGGTTTGACCGGTGGGACCTGGACGACGGCGCGCAGACCGCGCTCCTGACCATCGTCCAGGAGCTCCAGAAGAACCCCCGGCTCACCGTGGACCTCCAGGGCTACACGGATCCGGTGGGGACCCAGAATTACAACATCGGGCTGAGTCAGCGCCGGGTCGAGGCGGTGCGGCGCTACCTGGTCAAGCAGGGGGTCGAGCAGCCGCGCATCCAGGCCGTCGGGATGGGGCCGGTCCTGGACCGGGACAGCAAGGAAGGGGCGGCCAAGCGGCGCCGGGTGTCCGTCAATCTGATGCTGTATCCCGAGTAAGCCCTCCCGGGGCTACTCGGGCAGCCGCCAGACGCGCCCTTCTGGCGGCTCGTCAGTCAGCGTGAACTGGACCAGGGCGAAGTGATCGGCGAGGTCCTGGAAGACGGCGCGAACGCGCCTGCCGATGGCGACGTTGTGCGCCTCTTCCATGGTCCCGTCCGGCTTGACCAGATTCGCGATGATCCGGAGCGCCTCGTCGGGTGTCGGCCCGCCCCGCTGTTCGTCCAGCTCGACCAGCACGACCGGGTAGGGGGTGGCGTCCTTGAACCCGGGCTGGATCGCGTGGGCCACGATCTCGTAGGAGTAGATCCGGCCGGCCCCGCTCACCTGTTGCCAGTCCCATTCGAGCTCCGTGCACCAGGGACAGGCGTGGGTCGGGGGGTAGCGCAGGAGCCCGCAGGCCCGACAACGCCGGAGCATGAGCCGATGCTGGCGAGCCAGGGCAACGTACTCCTTCCACTCGGAGTCGTTGTCGGGCACGACGAGGGTCATTCCGCGGTACTGGACCGGCTGCGGCATCGAGGTCCCCCCTATCTCCGCATGATCAGCGCGCTCCCCGTGGGGGGCATGGCCCAGCCCAGGTTCATGGTGATCTCGGCATCCCTGACCTGGCGGCAACGGCCTGGCGCGTAGTCGTAAGTGTGCTCGCCCGCGGCCGCCCTCGAGCAGTAGTCATCTACGGTCCCTCGGAGCTGGCGCACGTTCTCGATGACCATCGACATGCCGTGGGTATAGCCTTCGCAGAGGTGGCCGCCCGAGGTGTTGTTGGGGCGTTGGCCTCCGAGCTCGATGATCCCGCTAGACACGTAGTGGCCACCCTCCCCCTTCTTGCAGAAGCCGTACTCCTCCAGCTGGAGCATGGTCGTGAAGGTGAACGCGTCGTAGG